>CACYEU010000103.1 GCA_902773445.1 uncultured Lachnospiraceae bacterium
GATTGATATGGAATACAATATTGCGCTGATTCCCGGCGACGGGATCGGCCCCGAAATCATTGACGGCGCAGTCAAGGTCCTTCATGTGATCGAGGACGTGTTCGGCCACAGCTTCAACTTCAAGTCTTATCTTGCGGGCGGCTGTGCGATCGACGCAACCGGCATTCCGCTGCCTGAAGAGACGCTCGAGGGGTGTCTCGCCAGCGACAGTGTGATGCTCGGCGCGGTCGGCGGACCGAAGTGGGATACGCTTCCGGGCAATATCAGACCTGAGAAAGCGCTGCTCGGCCTGCGTGAGAAACTCGGACTCTACACGAATCTCCGCCCGGCAAAGATTCAGCCGGCGCTGGCTGATGCCTGTGTGCTCAGAAAAGACATCGCCGAAAAGGGATTTGACATTCTGATCGTCAGAGAGCTGACCGGCGGCATCTATTTCGGCGAGCGCGGAAGACGCGAATCCGACGGCGGCGAGGAAGCGTACGATACCGAGCGCTACAATGTCAAAGAGATCGAGCGCGTTGCGCGCGTGGCATTTGAGGCGGCCGGCAAGCGCAGAAAGAAAGTCACAAGCATCGACAAGGCCAATGTCCTTGAGACGTCAAGGCTCTGGCGTGAGACCGTCCACAGACTTGCAGAGGAGTATCCGGATGTGGAGTGCGTCGACATGCTGGTCGACAATGCGGCGATGCAGCTCGTCCGCGATCCGTCGGCGTTCGATGTGATCGTCACATCGAACATGTTCGGCGATATTCTGTCGGATGAAGCTTCACAGGTGACCGGTTCGATCGGTCTTCTGGCCTCATCCTCACTCGGCGACGGCACGCGCGGTCTGTATGAGCCGATTCACGGCTCGGCGCCTGATATCGCAGGAAAAGATCTGGCGAACCCGATCGCAACGATCCTCTCGGCCGCAATGATGCTCCGGTATTCATTCGACCTCAAGAAGGAGGCCGACGCGATTGAAAAGGCTGTCGAGGCTGTGTTGAACAGCGGTCTTCGCACATCGGATATCGCGGACAGCACGCAGAAAGACACGGCCGTCGGCACAAAGGCGATGACCGACGCGATCGTTGAAGAACTGAGGAGGCAGACAGCATGAATGTAAAAGGACTGACACTCGACAAGGTCTATCAGGCTGCCTATGTCTTAAAGGAAGTCGCGCGAAAGACCGACCTGATCTACTCCCCGCATCTGAGCGGCAGAAATCAGGTATATCTGAAGACCGAGAATCTTCAGGCGACCGGCAGTTTCAAGCTGCGCGGCGCATATTTCAAGATCAGTCAGCTTTCCGATGAGCAGAAAAAAGCCGGCATTGTCGCATGCAGCGCCGGCAATCACGCGCAAGGTGTCGCGCTCGGCGCGACAAATGCCGGCGTGAAGTCGATTATCTGCATGCCTGACATTGCACCGATCAGCAAGGTCGAGGCGACAAAGGCACTCGGCGCGGAAGTACGGCTGGTCAAAGGCACCTATGATGACGCATATAATTACGCGGTCGAGCTCCAGAAGGAGACAGGCGCGACACTGATCCACCCGTTCAACGATCCGGATGTCATGGCAGGACAGGGAACGATCGGACTGGAGATCCTCGAGCAACTCGATGATGTCGATGCGATCGTCGTTCCGGTAGGCGGCGGCGGACTGATCGCCGGTCTGGCCTACGCAGTCAAGCAGCTCAAGCCTGACATCAAGGTCTACGGCGTGCAGGCGCACGAGGCAGCCAGTATGGTCGAAAGCTACCGTCAGGACAAGCTTGTCAATCTTGAGCGGGTCTCGACATTTGCCGACGGCATCGCGGTCAAGAATCCGGGCGATCTGACATTCTCGATCATCAACGAGTATGTCGACGACATGCTCGAAGTCACAGAGGACCAGATCGCTGCGGCGATCCTCAAGCTGATCGAGAAACAGAAGCTGATCACTGAGGGAGCCGGAGCTGTTGCGGCGGCTGCCGTGATGTTCGACAAGATCCCTCTCGAGGGCAAAAACGTGGTATGCCTGCTCTCGGGCGGCAATATCGACGTCAATATCCTCTCCCGCGTCATTACGCGAGGCCTGATCACAAGCGGACGCCTGACTACGATCGTTGTGACGCTTGAGGATAAGCCGGGCCAGCTCGTGGATGTCTCGACAGCGATCGCCGAGTGCGGCGGCAACGTCGTCAGTGTCCACTACGAAGGTTCGGACGCGAACATGGCAATCTCAAGCTGTTTCTTAAGGTTAAATGTAGAGACGAAGGATTTTGAGCAGATCGAGCAGATCCGTCGGACTCTTAAAGATAAAGGACTTACATTGATCGACTGAAAGGAGAAATCATAAATGAGTTACACATTCCCAGCAACCAGAACAACCAATCCCAAAGAGAAACCCGATCAAAGCGATCTCGGATTCGGCCGCTATTTTACCGATCATATGTTCATCATGGACTATGACGAGGGAGAAGGCTGGCACGACGGACGTATCGTACCTTACGGACCGATCTCACTTGACCCGGCCAGCTGCGTGCTTCACTATTCTCAGATGATGTTTGAGGGTATGAAGGCCTATAAGTCCGCGGACGGCAAGGTCATGCTGTTCCGTCCGGAGATGAACGCGAAGCGTCTGAACCGCACCAATGAGCGTATGTGCATCCCGCCGATGGACGAGGAACTGTTCCTCGAAGCGGTCAAGGCGATCGTTCTTTACGAAGAGGACTGGATCCCGACCGAGCCGGGCACCGCTCTCTATATCAGACCGTATATTATTTCTGATGAGATCAGCTTTTCAGTCGAGCCGTCGAAGCATTATCACTTCTATATCATTCTGACACCGGTCGGCGCCTACTATGATATCAACCGCGGCGGTCTGACCGGCAGCCATATCTATGTCGAGGACGAGTATGTCCGCGCGGCAGTCGGCGGCACCGGATTTGTCAAATGCGGCGGCAACTATGCAGGCGGCATGCGCGCGACAGTCAACGCTCTTGCGAACGGCTGCAAGGAAGTCCTCTGGCTCGACGCAAAAGAGAAGAAATATGTCGAAGAAGTCGGCACAAGCAACGCATTCTTTATGATCAACGGCGAAGTCATCACGGCACCGCTGTACGGATCGATCCTGCCGGGTATCACGCGTGATTCGACGATCCAGCTGCTCAAGAGCTGGGGCATCACGGTCAGAGAAGAGCGCCTTGCAATCGAAGACGTCAAGAAAGCCAGCGAAGACGGAACACTCGATGAAGTCTGGGCGACCGGAACGGCCTGCATCATTTCCCCGATCGGCGTCCTGCGCTACAAGGGCGAGGATATCGTGATCGGTGACGGCGGAGTCGGCCCTGTCAGCCAGAAACTGTATGATACACTCTATGGCATTCAGACCGGCGCGATCGAAGATACATTCGGCTGGACCAGAGTCATCAAAGAGTGAGCACAGGAGAGGAGTATAAATGAGACGATTAGGATGGATCATCGCGGCAGTTTTAGCGGCGGCTCTGATGCTTGCCGGCTGCGGTAAAGTGACAGTCGACAATATGAAGAAAAAGTCGATCAAAGCGCCGATCGAGAACGAGTATATCAAGATCAACAAGGTCGAGGGGCTCGAACTTGAGCGCGTCAAACCGGCCGAGGTGACTGATGAGATGGTCGAAACCGAGATCCAGTCACAGCTCGAAGGTGTGTCGACGTCAAAGACAGAAGTGCCGGACCGCCCGATCAAGAAGGGTGACACGATCCTGCTCGACTGTTCCGCGAAAGGTAAAGACGGCAAGGTTCTCGAGGGAACCGAGCTCAACGATTATGAACTTGAGATCGGTTCGGGCGTGTTCATCCCGGGATGGGAAGACGCCTGCATCGGCAAGCCGTACGGCAAAGCCTTTACATTTGACCTGAAATTCCCCGAAGGCTACGGCAGTGAGGAGATGTCCGGCCAGAACGCGACCTGGACTGTGACCGCAAAGGGTCTTGTGACAGGTCAGAATGAAGCGAAACTCAATGACGAGACTGTCAAAAAGCTTTCAAAGACGGCAAAGACTGTCGACGAATACAAGGCTGAAGTCAAAAAGACGCTCGAGGAAGAGAACAAGACAATGAGCGAGCAGCAGCTTCAGCAGGATGTCTGGGAGGCGATCGAGAAGGAGACCGAGGTCAAGAAATACCCGCAGGACAGGATCGACGCGAAAGTCAAAGAAGCTCAGGAGAGCTATAAAAACATGGCCAAGCAGTA
>CACYEU010000104.1 GCA_902773445.1 uncultured Lachnospiraceae bacterium
CCGGACGCTGATTACAACGGAGACGGTGTAGTCGATATCAATGACTATAACTACTATATCGAGAACGAGCTCTGGAACGGCTGATCCTCGTCTAAGTCAGTGATCAAAATTAACTCAACCACTAAGGTTGCGTGGGACAGGTATGGCTCACGCAACCTTTTGCACGAAAACGTTTTTATGAATTTCGAAGGATATTTTGCTGAAAACAGAATACGATATCAGTTCCGTTATGCCGACACATACAAGTATATGATGCCGTATATTGCGCAGACCGATGATGAGGAGTATGATATTCTCGCACCGCAGGAATACATTGAAAGCCAGCGGCCGTTTTATCCTGAGAATCAGGATGATGCCTATGTCGAGTACAAGTCTCTGATCGGTCAGACGTCTCTTGCGCTTCTGCCGCACAAGTGCTGCCTTTTTCATGCGGTTGCACTCAAATGGAACGGGTATGCATGGCTCCTCACCGGTTCGAGCGGTGCGGGCAAGACAACGCAATACAAAAAATGGAAGATATCGAACCGCGATGACGTGGAAATGATCTGCGGGGATATGCCGCTCATCGAGTTAAAAGATGACGGCAGCATTTGGGTCCATCCGTCGCCGTGGAACGGCAAAGAGCGGATCAAGGGTAAGACTTCTGCTCCGCTGGGCGGTGTGGTATTGTTAGAGAAAGACGACAGTAATTCAATTGAGCTTCTGACAAATGAAGAGAGCGCGCTGCCTCTGTTTCTGCAGTGGGCCGTCCGGCCGGAAACCGAAGAGCAGATCATCCGGCTGGCTGAAATCGAGAATCGTCTTCTTGACCGGTATCCCGTGTGGAAGCTTAAAAATAGAGGGGATTTCGAATCAGCCAAATTGACAGCGGATACATTTCAAAGATATCTGGACACCGAGCACTTTGCATAGCATCTGAACTGAGGAAGCAAGTGATATGAAGTATCATACACAAAAAGGAATCGTTTTGACATCGATCGGCGGACAGCTGGTCCTCGTCGCAGCGGCTTCGCTGCATGACAGGGTCTCTTATGTGGTCAGCATCAATGAAACAACAGCGTTTTGCTGGGAGAAGCTGAGTCAGGGCGGGCTGACCGTGGAAGAACTGATCGACCTGGTGCTCGGTGAGTTCGATGTCAATGACGAGGAGACAGTCAGAACAGAGATTTCAGAGTTGGTTCAGCAACTGTATGAAAAAGGATATATCGTTGCAGAAAAGGAGTTAGCATGAAGAAATATTTATTGATCTTGATGACAGTGATCCTGATGGGTTTTAGTTTTGCAGGATGCAGCGGCGAGAAGGTCGACAAACAGGATGTGTCCAAAACCCAGGAAGACAAGGAGAAAAAGTCGGATGAGGACGACGCAACACTTCTTGAAAGCGAGGGCGATGTCGTCATCACGGTTCCCGAAGGCCAGGAGGCTGCAGGAGAATAATACAGGAACGATATGATTGATTCTGTCCATTTGCAGTTATTGAAGATATTATCAGAGGTTCTCAGCGGTCAGCACACATCGGAAGACCGCAAGAATCATGTCTTCTCTATGGACAAAAAGCAGCTGCGCAAGCTGTTCGAAGACTCGATCCATCATCAGGTCTTTACGCTGCTTATGGACGGACTGCATCTCACTGACAGCCCGGAAGACAGTCCTGCTGACGGACTGTCCGCAGCCTCTTTACAGAGATATCAGATCCTGTACAGAAATGAGATTATCAGACAGGCTCAGAAGACAGCGGATTTTCAGCTGTTTTATGAGTATCTTGCGTCAAAGGGACTGCATCCGATCGTCATGAAGGGAATCGTTTGCCGTGATCTTTATGTGGACCCCGAACACCGCCCGTCTTCGGATGAGGATCTGCTGATCGATCCGGCGGAGTTTGATCAGTATCATCAGGCTGTCCTGGACTATGGTCTGACACTGGTCGCTTCCAATGAAGATATTCACGAGGCGAGCGAAGTGTCGTACCAGAATGATGAAAGCCATCTCTATATCGAAATCCACAAGGCGCTGTTCGCCGAGGATTCGAAGGCATACGGGAACTTGAATAAGTGTTTCGAAGGCGTTCTGGACCGTGTTCAGACCAGGGAAATCTATGGCACGACATTTCATGTCCTGAATCCGACAGACCATCTGCTGTATATGATCCTTCACGCGTTGAAGCATTTCCTGTACAGCGGGTTCGGCATCCGCCAGGTCTGCGATCTGATCCTGTTTGCGGAGCGATACCGGGAAGAGATCGACTGGGAGCATTTGTCCAAGGAATTGACAAAGGTATATGCGCGGGATTTCGCGCGGGCACTGTTTAAGATCGGTGTTAAATATCTGCTGTCGGAGAATCACCTGCAGAGCTGTCTGAGCAGCTGGCATGTTGAAAAGATCAACGAAGAGCCGTTGCTGATCGATATCATGGAAGGCGGTCTGTACGGGGCCTCATCAAAGACACGACTGCATTCGAGCAATATGACGCTGTCCGCGATGGAAGCCAAGCAAAAGGGAGTCCGGAAGACTCGCTCAAACCGTACCGGAAGGACAGTCCTTAAATCAGTTTTCCCGCCTCTAAAAGGAATGCGAACCCGCTATCCGTATTTAAATAAAGCGCCGTTTCTGCTGCCTGCGGCGTGGGTGCAGCGCATGGCTCACTATCTGAAAGAGACCCGCCGTTCAGGCAAGGGCAGCACGATCAAAGAGAGTTCCGAGAGTATCCGCCTCGGAAAAGAGAGAGTGGAACTCCTGAAGAAGTATCATATTATTTAAGGAAAGTATCGATGGCAGATTTGAATCAGGAATCCGTCAATGATTCCGCATTTCAATCTATAAATACGCTGGTCGGCCGGTATAAGGACGGCACCTTTGGCGAGATCCTCGATGACTGGAAGTGGATCTTCTCGTACAGCAAGAGGTACAAAGGTGCAATCGTCTTCTATACCCTGCTGGGCGTTGTCAGCACTTCCTTAAGCCTTGTCAGCAGTATTTTCAGTATGTATCTGATCGACATGATCACCGGGCGCAAGACCGGGCAGATCCCGCTGATGCTCGCGATCATGATCGGCAGCGCTGTCTTCAGCCTGGTCTTTTCGAGCGTGATCAGCCGGATCTCCGCGCGGCTGTCCATTTATATCAACAACGATATCCAGGCCGATATCTTCGATAAGATCCTCGACGCGGACTGGCTCGCGGCGAGTTCCTATTCCAACGGCGATATCATGAACCGCTTCAACAGCGATGTCAGCACAGTCGCAAACAATGCGATCAGCTGGCTCCCGACGATCGTCATCGCGCTTTATAACTTTATCATTACGTTCTGGGCGATCTTCCGTCTCAACGTGGTCATGGCGCTGATCGCGTTCGGTTCGGCGCCGTTCATGCTGCTCGCATCGAAATTCCTGATCAAGAAACAGCGCGACTACCGCAGAAAGACGCGTGAAATGTCGAGTAAAATGATGACCTTCGAGGTCGAGACATTTTACAATTACGACACGATCAAATCATTCGGCATCACCGATCTGTTCGGACAGCGTCTGCGCGACTGGCAGGGAAAATTCAAGGACCTGTCGCTGACCTACAACATGTTCACGATCAAGACCAATATCTTCATGTCAGTGCTGGCACTCTTCGTTCAAATGCTGGCGTTCCTGTACTGCCTGTGGCTGCTCTGGACCGACGCGATCACATTCGGTACGATGACATTCTTCCTGCAGCAGCGTTCGAAGCTGTCAGGGGCCTTCAACAATGTGGTCGCAATCATCCCGAATTTTCTGAACAGCTCAGTCTCC
>CACYEU010000105.1 GCA_902773445.1 uncultured Lachnospiraceae bacterium
CATGAAAAATAACCGCTTTACTATTGATCAGGGTGATATTACGAAACTTGAAGTCGATGCGATCGTCAATGCAGCCAACAAATCGCTGCTCGGCGGCGGCGGTGTCGACGGCGCGATCCACCGCGCGGCAGGCCCGCAGCTTGTTGAAGAATGCCGGACACTGCACGGCTGTCAGACCGGCGAAGCCAAGATCACGAAAGGCTACCGGCTGCCGGCGAAACATGTGATCCACACAGTCGGACCGATCTATTCAGGTTCGGCTTCAGATCCGGTCCTGCTCGCTGACTGCTACCGCAATTCAATGGATCTCGCCAAGGAAAATGATCTGCACAGCATCGCATTTCCGGCGATCTCATGCGGAGTCTACGGCTATCCGAATGACGAAGCAGTCCGGATCGCAGTCGATACGCTTTCAGCCTGGCTGGACGCCAATCCCGACTACGATATCCGCGTGATCTTCTCATGTTTCAGCCAGCGCATGGCCGCTCTGTACACGGAAGCATTGAACGCGTAACGCAGACTGCCTGACAGCGGACAATTCAGTATGAAGGTAAATACATGTTGTTCAATTTGAATCAAAAATCTCCGGAGCAGGAACTGCAGGAGCTGATCGACGAAAGCGAAAAAAGCTTTCTCGACGCATTTGACAAAATGGTCCTGAAGGTCGATCACAACCTGACTTACGGAAAACTGATGAATCTCAGGGGCTGGAGCAGGAAACTGTTCGACGAAGTGCGCGATCATCCGGATATGTTCAAGCAGACCAGCAAGCTTCGGAATATTTTCATGCCGGCGCTAAAGACCGCGGTCGACACCTATGACCGGATCAATAATTCCGGCGCCGACCACAAGACTGTCAAAAAATCGCGTATGGATCTCGAGCGCATCATCGAGCTCGGCACGACCGCGACGCAGACACTGATGGATAAGATCCATTCTCAGGACCAGCTGAATGTCGATCTTGATCTGGAAGTTCTGAAGAAGATGCTCTGAAGTTCAGCAGATGACCAGAAAAACCATAAATACATATAAAAAGAACCCTCGGGAAAATCCGGGGGTTCTTCCTGTATGTCTGTATTTGCAGTAATCTTTATCTCTTCGAGAACTGCGGTGCACGTCTCGCGCCTTTGAGACCGTATTTCTTACGCTCTTTCATACGCGGGTCACGTGTCAGATAGCCGGCTTTCTTAAGTACCGGACGGTACTCTTCGTCTGCCTGGCACAGCGCACGTGAAATGCCGTGACGGATCGCGCCTGCCTGGCCGGTAAATCCGCCGCCTTTGACGCTGATATTGATATCGAACTTGTCGAGTGTGTTCGTCGCCTCGAGCGGCTGACGGACAACGACCTTCAGTGTCTCAAGTCCGAAATAATCTTCGATGTCACGCTTGTTGATTGTGATCGCACCTTTGCCCGGCGTCATGTAAACGCGAGCAATGGATTTTTTCCTTCTGCCGGTTCCGTAGAACTTGTCGCTTACGATTTTTGCCAATTTTCTGTCCTCCTTACACCAATGTCAGCTCTTCAGGCTTCTGAGCAGCATGCTTGTGCTCCGGGCCTGCGTACACATGAAGTTTGTCGAGCATCTGACGTCCGAGGGGTCCCTTCGGAAGCATGCCCTTGACAGCGAGTTCAACAACTTTCTCCGGCTTCTTAGCCAGCATGTCTTTCAGAGTTGTCTCCTTCATGCCGCCGACATAATCAGAGTGATGATAGTAAATCTTCTGCTCAAGTTTACGTCCGGTTACCTTGACCTTTGCCGCGTTAACTACTACGACATAGTCACCCACATCTTCGTTCGGGGTGAATTCCGGCTTGTTCTTGCCGCGCAGGACAGTCGCGATCTGTGCAGCCATGCGTCCGAGCACCTGGCCATCGGCATCGACGACGTACCATTTGCGTTCGACTTCGGCCGGATTCGCCATATATGTTTTCATCGATAAAATCCTCCTGTTGTTACACATTATCATCAGGCGTTTCGGGGGCTTTGGCTTCGCTCCGGGGCATTGGTTCAAAGCCGCGGTCTCACAAAACGCGCTTAAATATTATACAAATCCGGGATTTAGTTGTCAAGGTTTTCCGCAGATTAAAAGACTTTCAGGACTTTTCCTTTAACCTGGCTCGTGTTGACGATCCCTTCGTTCGACGCTTCGGGCCTGTTCGTCGACAGCGCGAAAAACTCCCCGTCGTTCACAGTGATCGGGAATTCGATCTCCTCATCGACGCCCCACCACTCGACGTCCTCCGGAACATTCGGGATCGCATTGTCGTTGACGATCATCTGATTGGTGATCAGATCGTAGTCGACAGTGTCGCCGTCGCGGGCGATCGTCTGTCTGACGACAAGCTTGCCGCCCTTTGTCTCGTAAACTGTCAAATCATTCGTATGCGGTTGCTTGTTCAGTCTCGAGAACAGGATCCAGTCGCCTTTGTGCAGTCTGGTTTCCATCGCATTGTCACTGACGCGTGTGATGCCGACCACAAGTTCAAGGACCGCAACGGCAATCAGCGCAAGGATGATCAGCGTCGCAAGAATGCCGATCCATCTGCGTTTTTTGTTCTTGGCCTTTTTCTCTTTCTTGGCTTTCTTCCTGGCTTCTTTCTCAGCCTTTTTATCGTCCTTCTTAGCCTGCTTGTCGGACTTGGCTTTTGAGGTTTCTTCTTTCTTAGACTCCTCTTTAGCCGGTTCTTCCTTTACAGCTTCTTCCTTGACCGGTTCCTGCTTTGCAGGTTCTGCGGGCGCCGGTGCGGGCTCTTGTTTGACAGGCTCTTCCTTGACCGGTTCCGGTACTGCAGGCGCTTCTTTAGCCGTGTCAGCCGGCGCTGCTTTCGCAGTTTCTGTCAGCGCCTTGAGTTCTGACTCAAGCGCTGAGATCGATGTCGCCGCTGCAGGTACCTCAGCTTCAGGCGCTTTAACCGCAGGCGCTTCGACCTCCGGTGTTTTGATTTCCGGTACTTTTGCTACCGGAACTTCGACTGCAGGCGCTTCAACGACAGGCGCTTCTTTTACCGGCGCTTCGGCCGCTGATGCTGTCTTTTCCTGCGTCGCAGCAGCTGTGACCGCTGCCGCTCCCGCAGCTGCGGCTGCAGCGACCCCCGCCTCTTTCGCGACGGCTGCGGCTGCTTTTTCGCCTTCGGCGCGCTTAATGCGCATCTGAGCCTGTTCACGCTTTTCACGACGGCGTGCAAAAAATCCCTTCTTTTCGGGTTTCTTTTCCTTTTCGGGTTCTGCCGGCTTCTCGGGCTCGGCTTTCTTTTCCGGCTCGGCCGCTTTTTCGACGGGCGCGGGCTCTGCAGGAACTGCGGAGGGCGCCGGTTCCTGAAAGGAAGGCTCAGGTGCCGGTTCAGGCGCGGTGACAGGTGCCGGTACGACTGCCGGTGCCGGTTCGGGTGCAGCGACAGGTTCGGGCTCAGGCGCTACAGCCGGTGCTGGCTCCGGTGCAGGAGCAGGTGCGGGTGCCGGCTCGACCGGTGCTGGCTCCTGTTTGCCCGGAACGACTGTGCTGAGATTTGATGACAGACCCTCTATCTCTCCGAGAAGGTCACCCTTCTGTGTCTTCAGCTGCTCGATCTGGCCCAGAAGTTCCTGTTTGCGCTTGAGCAATTCCGCACGCTTGAGGGCGGCTTCATCGCTGCCGGCCTGTCTGGCGCTCTGCTGGATCTGATCGGCTTTGGCCTGTGCCTCGCTGACCATCGTCTGTGCCTCGGTCTCTGCTTTCTGGACCGGGCTGACAGCCTGTTCGCTCGCCATTCTGGCTCTCATATCATCCAGATCCTGGCGCATGCGCCGGATCTTTTCCTGTAAATCTTCCTGATTGAACATGCGATCTTCGCTCATTACAATTGCCCCTCCTGAAGCTTTCTTTCGATTTCCGCAAGTTCTTCTTCCATTTTGCGGAGCATGGCGGCCTGTGCCGTGAAATCCGGTTCGGGCGCTGCTGAAGGTTCGGGTGCCGGTGCTGCTGCGGGTGCAGGAGCGGGCGCCGGTGCTGCCTCGACCGGTGCAGGCGCCGGAGCAGGCACGGGCTCAGGTGTCGGCGCAGCGACAGGTGCTGCAGGCGCGGGTGCCGGTTCAGCAACAGGTTCCGGTATCGGCGCGGGTGCCGGTTCAGCAACAGGCTCCGGGATCGGTGCTGCAACCGGTGCGGGTTCGGGTGCCGGTGCGCTCTTTGCGGCAAGCTGGCTCTCGAGATCGCGGATGCGCTGATCCGCCTGCCTCAGTGCAGCACTGTAATTATCGCGTTCTGCCTCAAGGTCCATAATCCTTTTCTGCATGGCGGGATCGACAACCGGTGCCGGCGCAACCGCCGGACGGTTCTTAAGGCCTTCAACAAGGCAATCCCTTTCGGCCTCAAGCGAGGAGATCTTCGCCTGAAGCACGGTGTTCTGGACTTCGATTTCATTCTTTTCCTTATTTGTCTGATCCAATAACTGCTGATAATACGCAATTACTTCGTCAAACTGAGCAGAGATCTTGCTCATGACATCTGAATTACCCATTTGTTGATTGTCCTGATACATAGCCATCCCTCCATTTGTTGAATGATTCTATATATTTTACCATGTAATCAAAAGAAACTCAAAAATTACTGCCCCAGCAGGTCGACCTGCAATTTGTCCAGCGATGTGTCAACTGACACGATCTTCATGTTGCCGAGGACGATCAGGTCATCAACGTTGTGCTCGGTGCAGAAATTGCAGACATTTTCATCGGTAAACCGGAAGTCCGCGACATAGACCGTATGGTAGTGGTCGACCAGGAACGGCACCATCGCGTTGCCGTACGAGTCACAGACGACCATGCAGGCCGAATCATCGTCGACCTTGTCGTTCGTGATCGTGCTCAGCTTGTGATCGCCGCCCAGGAACGACATGTATTCATTATTCTCGTCAAATGCCTCGTCGGATGTGATGACGTTGCCGTCTGTCTCGCCGCCGTCATTGGTCTTGATGACCGTATCATTGGTGCCGTTCGGGAAATAGACTTTGAGAGAATCCGGATTCTTCGCAAGCGTATCATCCTGCAGCTCCTGATAGAATGATCCGAGGAACGGACTGTACTCGTCAGTCTTCTTGAAATACTTGCGGCTGTGCGCTTTCATGTCTTTCTGCTTGCAGAACATTTTATAGGCATAATAGGCACCGTCCGCTGTCCAGTGATGGTCAGTGCGGTAGAACAGATACTCGTCCTTATGCTTTTTGAAAATGTCCGGCAGATAGACGTATTTGACCTTGTCCGAAAGCTTGCTTCCGAAATACTGCAGCGCCTGTGTCTGATTGGAACCGCCGAGCTTATCCTGCGTCTCCTCGTCGAGCAGAATGACGTTGGTCGGCGCCACGATCGAATAGACCTGCGTCTCACCGTCAAGCTGCTCCGCCGCCTTGTTGAGCAGCGCGCAATAGCGCTCGACGCCTTCCTGATAGAAATAGTAAATATTGTAGACTGTTCCGTCCTTGATATAGAGGCCGTTCGTGACAGCGTCCTGGACCGCCGCGTCGACCGCTCCGTTCTTCGGAACATCGACATGATCGGGCAGTGCGACCTCCGTATCGGTATCTTTCTCTTCGACCGGGATCTTGTCGGCCTTCTTCGGATTCTTCGCGACCAGCTTCTCTTTCGACTCGACGCCATAGAGACCTTTGAATTTTCTGTTCGCGGCAATCAGACCGTCGCGGCCCGGATATGTGTCGGCATACCAGGTCGAGATGTCCTTAAAATATGATCCGGAGAGGACTTCCTTTACCCCGAATTTCGGGAACTTGGTCAGCTCGCGGCGCTCGGCATCAGACTTCTTCGGACGGATGAAAAAGAGCGCGCCGATGAGCATGCCGAGGACCATGACCGTGACCACCGAAAGGATCGCGAAGATATGAAGTTTTTTCGCTGTCCGCTTTTTGTTACTCATAAACTAATCTCTCCGGTCAGAACTGGAAATACAGGAACGGGTTGTAGGTGTTGCCGATTAGTGCAAGCACCGCAAGGATCAGCAGTATAACCGGCAGTACAGCTTCCTGTATCTCAAATATATAGAACCAGACGGTGCTCTTCTTTGCCATGCCGTATACTCTCTTGCGAAGCATTTTGCCGAGCGGCGTACAGGCGATGATACAGAAGATCAGGAAGAACATATTGCCTGCGATCACGGTCCTGATCTGCAGACCCGCAAACGAGGCAGTCCCGATTCCGATCAATCCTGCGAGGGTCACACCCACTTCTCTGAAGTTTTCGAACCGGAACAGAACCCAGCCGATATAGACGACAAACAGTGTGTAAATATGTGCAAGCCAGGACGGCATCCGGTTTCTGATCACGAACCGCTCGAGCAGCAGGAACACGAGATAGAATAATCCCCAGAAGATATAGTTCCAGCTCGCTCCGTGCCACATGCCGGTCAGGAACCAGACGACCGCCATATTGAAGACGAACCGTCTCTTTGAGCAGCGGCTTCCGCCGAGCGGAATATAGACATAGTCTCTGAAAAATGTGCTGAGCGAGATATGCCATCTGCGCCAGAAATCCTGGACTGACTTCGCGATATACGGATAGTTGAAATTCTCAAGATAGTGGAATCCGACCATCCGCCCCATGCCGATCGCCATGTCCGAATAGGCTGAGAAATCGAGGTAGATCTCAAGCATATAGGCGAACATGCCGACCCAGAGCGC
>CACYEU010000106.1 GCA_902773445.1 uncultured Lachnospiraceae bacterium
CAGCATTGTTGTAGATGATACCGACAGTCTTGTCAGCGAAATGCTCTTTGATATAATCAGCGGAAGCGATTCCCTGGTTCGGGTCGGAGAAGCAAAGCTGGAATACATTGTCATTTCCTTCTGTAACAGCCGGACCGGAAGCAGACGGTGTCAGAGCAAATGTTCTGTTGTCAAAAGCCTCTGCCGCTACTGCTGTACAGGGAGTTGTTGTAACAGAACCGACAAGGACCTGCATTCCGTCATCAACCAGCTTGTTGTAAGCATTGACAGACTTCTCTGCATCATGCTCGTCATCCTGCCACATCCACTCAAGCTGAAGGCCGTCAGGATTAGCTTCGTTGATTTCCTTAACTGCGAGTTCGCCGCCGTTCTTGACAGCAAGTCCGTATAACGCTGCAGGGCCGGTTGAAGGTCCAATGCCGCCGATCTTAAGGGTTGCTGCGCCGCCATCGCCTGAATCGCTGCTTCCACCTGATCCGCCACAGCCTGCCAGCATTGCAACTGTCAGTGCCACGACTGCCATCATGGCTACGATCTTTCTGAGTTTCATATGAGTTCCTCCTTTTTTAATAGAATTTTAATAAATAATCCCAGATTAGAAGTAATTTTATCATAATTAAACAATGAGTGTCAATATTTATACTATTCGACTTCCTCACTGTCAGAGAGCGCCTCGCGCTGGTACACAAGAACTTTCTTTTCATAACTTGAGAACGCGTCATCGACAAGTTCCTGATCCGGCTTTTTCGTGAACAGTGATACGACCGGAACGATCACCAGTCCTGCGATCATACAGAACGCTCCGGCGTTGATCGGTGACTGGAGCAGGACCGGGAACTTCGCGCGCACCAGCATGTTCAGAACCATAAACAGTGAGGCAAACACAAAGTTGACCCAGCATGCCGCCGCGGTCACTTTGCGGTTGTACAGTCCGTACAGGAACGGCGCGAGAAACGCTCCGGCAAGGGCACCCCACGAGACGCCCATCAGCTGCGCGATAAATGTCACATTTGATTTGTACTGGACCAGCGCGATGATGACTGAGATCACAATGAAGACAACGATCAGAATACGCATGATCAGCACCTGTTTCTTCTCTTCCAGTTTCTTTGCGATGTGGTCGCGGATCAGGTCGAGCGTCAGTGTGGAACTGGAAGTCAGCACCAGTGAAGACAGCGTCGACATGGATGCGGAAAGAACAAGCACGACAACAACAGCGATCAGAAGATTCGGAAGACCCGACAGCATCGTCGGAATGATCGCATCAAATCCGTCGGCTTCGACATTGATCTGATCGCTGAACAGACGTCCGAAGCCGCCGAGGAAATAACATCCGCCGGCTACCAGAAATGCAAAGATCGTTGAAATGACAGTGCCGGTCTCGATCGATTTCTCACTGCGGATCGCATAAAACTTCTGAACCATCTGCGGCAGGCCCCAGGTGCCGAGCGATGTCAGCAGAACAACGCCGAGCAGACCGAGCGGATCCGGTCCGAAGAATGAATTGAAGATGCCGGGAGTCGCTGAAACAGCCTCGTCGGTCACTTTGCCCATTCCGTCGAGCGCCGCCAGAAAACCACCCTGCGATTTGAGAACCGCTCCGATAACGGCAACGATGCCGACGATCATGATCAGACCCTGGATAAAATCATTGATCGCCGTTGCCATATAGCCGCCGGCGATGACATAGACGCCTGTCAATACGGCCATGACGATGACACAGACACTGTAGTCAATATTGAAAGCCATGCCGAACAGACGGGACAGTCCGTTGTAAAGCGATGCCGTATACGGGATCAGAAAGATAAAGGTGATGATCGATGCTCCGATCTGCAGTGACTGATTCCCGAATCGTTTGCCGAAGAAATCGGGCATTGTCGCCGTGTCAAGATGCTGAGTCATGATCCTTGTGCGCCGTCCGAGAATGCTCCAGGCCATCAGGGATCCGATCAGCGCGTTTCCGATACCGACCCATGTCGCGGAAACACCGTATCTCCACCCGAACTGGCCGGCGTATCCGACGAAGATGACTGCCGAAAAGTACGATGTGCCGTAGGCAAAAGCTGTAAGCCACGGGCCGACAGACCGTCCTCCCAGTACAAATCCGTTGACGTCGGTCGCATTCTTTCTGCAGTACAGACCGATTCCGATCATGACCGCAAAGAATACGACAAGCAGCAGTACTTTGATTAACATTTTTCAAATCTCCTTTCAACCTGCTGAGCAGGTGTATTATCTGTCCGGCTTGGATTGACAACGGTCCGCCAGATACCTGACCGCCCCTCTGTATCCTTCAAATCCCATTCCTTTAAATGTCTTTTCGCAGGCCATGCCCGCATACGAGATCTGCCTGAATTCCTCGCGTGCCCCGATGTCGCTGAGATGAACCTCGACAGCAGGGATCCCGACAGCCTTCAATGCGTCGAGTATCGCGATGCTGGTATGTGTATAAGCAGCCGGATTGATGACGATCCCGTCCGCCTGTCCGTATGCGCTCTGTATCGCATCGACAAGCTCCCCCTCGTGATTGGACTGGATGATCTCACAGTCTGCTCCTGCTTCTTTGCATGCCTGTTTACAAAAAGCTTCCAGATCCTTGTAGTTCTGTGTTCCGTAGATCCCGGGTTCTCTGATTCCGAGCATATTGAGATTCGGTCCGTTGATAATAACGATCTTCATATTTTCTCCTTACATTTGATCAGAGACCGTTGCGCCCAGTGCTTCCAGGTCTTTCCAGAAAGACGGATATGACTTGGCAACCGCCCCGGCATTTTTCACGATAACCGGTCCGCTGCTGCAACATGCTGATACAGCTGCGCTCATTGCAATCCGGTGATCACCGTGAGAATCGACTGTTCCTCCCGGAAGCGGTCCACTGTTTCCGTAAACGGTCAGTTTGTCTGATTCCGCCTCGGCGTGTCCGCCCAGAGCGTTGATCATCGCCATGACGGTATCGATCCTGTCACTCTCCTTCATGCGCAGTCTTGACGCATTGACAAAATGTGTTTCACCTTCAGCCGATGCCGCTGTCACCGCAAGGATGGGAAGCAGATCGGGTGTCTGATCGATATCGATCACTGAACCTCCTTTTCTGATCCTGCTGATCAGCTCAGAAGCCGCCGCATCGGGCTGGCCGGATTCCGGATTCAATCCCTTTATTACAATATCGGCTCCGAGAGCGTTCGCCGCGATCCAGAAGGCAGCCGATGAACAGTCGCCTTCGATATCGTATGTGCCCGGTGAAATGTATGATGCAGCATGAGTGATCACATACCCGTTTTCTGTCTTTCCGACTTCGATTCCGAACGCGCGCATGACATCCAGTGTCATGCCGACATATCCGGATGATGACAATTCTCCCTCGATCGTGATCGTGCTCTCTCCATCGATCATCGGAAGCGCCATCAGAAGGCCTGAGATGAACTGTGAAGAGACATTTCCCGGCAGTCTGAATTGTCCGGCTCTGATTTTTCCCAAAACATCAAATTTACAGCCGTACTGATCAATTGCCATTCCGTTCCGCGTCAGTTCACGGATCAGATCTCCGTTAGGACGCTCGGACAGTCGTCCGCGGACTTTGATCGTGACCGGACTGCCCTCGATTCCGATCAGCGGAAAAATGAATCTGAGCGTCGTTCCGCTTTCGCCGCAGTCAAATTCCTGCTGCCGCGGCATGCTGAACATATCATCGGCTGTTCCCGGTACGTCTGACCCGGACCGATCGACCGGCGTCACGATCAGATCATTGCCATCGCGCAGGATCTTTGCGCCGAGAACTGAAAGGCCTCCGGCAGTTGCCCTGATGTCATCGGAATCGCCTGCGCCTCTGACAAGCGTTTCTCTGTCTGCAAAAGACGCGCAGACCAATGCGCGGTGCACGGCCGATTTTGAAGGCGGTATCTGTACAGTACCTTTCAGCAATGACGGTTGTATGATCTTATTCATATGACAGTTCTTTCTCCATCAGACCGATCGCCTCTCTGATCTTCTGTTCCTTAATATAAACACCGGTAAACAGTTCGGACGCTTTAGCCGCCTGTGCGACCAGCATCGGAAGTCCGTTACAGGCTATTATACCTATATTCTCTGCCTCTGCCAATATACTTGTCTGTGCCGGATTGTAGATCAGATCAAACACCGCTTCCGGCTTATCAAACTGTTTGAGGCTGAGCACAGACTGTCCGTTCCCCGGATACATTCCGACCGGTGTCGTCTGGACAATAAAACCGGCGTCACGGTACTTTGTGCGGTCGGAAAATGTCACCGGCCCCTTTCTTGAGACAGTCACGATTTCGTCTGCGCCCATATCGTTCAGCGCTGTCCGGACAGATGCCGCCGCGCCGCCGTCTCCGAGGATCACACCTTTTTTATGACATACATCGTATCCGGCAGCATGGCGGACCATATAAATGAATCCGTCGTAATCAGTGTTGTATCCGTGCCATCCGTCTGTCTTTTTAACGAGCGTGTTGACGCTGCCGATCTTTTGTGCCGCCTCAGACATCTTTGCACAGTACTTCATCACTGTCTTCTTATACGGCACTGTGACGTTCATGCCTGAAAGACTTGTCTCACGAAGAAAAGCCTCTACCTCATCCGGTTCGACTTCATAACAGGCATAGTTGTCATTTCCGAAGAAACTGTGGATCTGCGGTGACAAACTGTGTGACAGTTTCCGTCCGAGAAGTCCGTAATATTTCATCATACGATCTCCGAATAGCTGCCGAGATATTCAAAGCGTTCACAGGCTTCATTGATCTCGACGATCGTCTGTGTAAAATCAGGCGCATAAACACTTTTTTCAAGGTCGAAATAAAACATGAATTCGAAGTTTCTTTCAGGCAGCGGCCGGCTTTCGATCTTAGTCATATTCATGCCGAGCGCATAAAAATATGATAAAAGTCTGTACAGTGCGCCAGGTTTATGTGCAGTGACGGCCATAATACTGGTCTTGTCGGCACCCGGATAGATTTCAAGATTCTTGGATATGCAGATAAACCGTGTCGCATTATCCCCTTTGTCCTGAACGTTTTCCTTAAGGCACTCAAGTCCGTAAATGTCAGCACAGACATAGGAAGCAAGTGCCGCCACATCACTTCTGCCGGATTTTGCAACCATGTCAGCCGCTACGGCCGTGTTTTCGCAGGCTGTGACTTTAACACCGGGCATATTTGCCAGAAATTCACTGCACTGGCTGATAGCCTGCTCATGGGAATATACTTCCCTGATATCTGCAAGCGCAGTTCCCGGCTTGACCAACAGTGAGTGATCGACACGCAGTCTGACCGAACGCACGATCGAAAAACGGTGTTTCATCATCAGATCGTAAACCTGGTTGACCGATCCCGCCGAGCTGTTCTCGATCGGCAGCACACCGTACTGACAAAGGCCCTTCTCGATGGCGGTAAACACCGCGTCAAATGTATCAAAATACATGATCGTTGGTGACGTGAACATTTTGCTGCAGGCAAGCATTGAGTGCGCTCCTTCAAGCCCCTGACATGCGACGACAGGAAAATCGGGAAAGACTTTCGGCGTGTTTTCGATCGCGTCAGTAATTCGTAAAGCCAGATCACTGTCAAAATCGAGCAGCCGCGTCTGGCAGGAACGGCTCAGGTCCATGACCGAAGAGAAGAACGAAAAGACATCCCGTTTCATCTCCTGATCAGCCTTGGCGATCAGGCTGTTTATCTTGTCGCGTTCACGCGCTGAATCATAGACTGCTTTTCCCATCTCTTTTTTGACTTCGGCAATCGATTTGCTGACCTCCATTCTCTGCTGAAACAATTCAAGCATCCGGTCATCGATCCCATCAATTTGCATGCGCAGTTCATTCAGATTCATTGTTCCACCTCTTTCCGCTTGGCATTACGTCTGTCAGTGATGATCAGATCCAGCAGAGCGCAGGCGCAGGCTGCTTCAATAACCGGCACAGCGCGCGGTACGATGCAGGGATCATGACGGCCCTCGATCTCAATCACGGCGGGCTCTCCTGTCCTCAGGTTGATGCTCTCCTGCATTGCGGCAATCGACGGTGTCGGTTTGACTGCCGCACGGAACGTGACAGGCATACCGTCCGTCAGACCGCCGAGTATACCTCCTGCATGGTTTGTGCGCGTTCTGACCGTTCCGTCTCCATCATAATAAAACGCGTCATTATTCTCGCTTCCGCGCATCGACGATGCCTCAAATCCGGATCCGAATTCAATGCCTTTGACAGCGGGTATTCCGAAAACGATCTGCGCGATTTTATTCTCAACACCGCTAAACATCGGATCTCCGATACCGGCAGGCACGCCTTCCGCAACACACTCGATGACACCGCCTACACTGTCTTTGGCTTCGGAAGCAGCCGTAATGATCCTGTCAAATTCATTAGGGTTTCTTTCGCCTCCGACAGATGCGATCGACGCGTTAACGGTGATCCCGATCTTTGACAGGATCTGCAATGCAATTCCTCCCGCAATGCAGATCGGTGCGGTCATACGCCCCGAGAACGGACCGCCTCCCGACATATCGAATTCGCTGCCGAAACGTACGCGGGCCGTGTAATCGGCATGGCCGGGCCTTGGTATATCCCTGATTTTGTCGTAATCACTCCGTCGGATGTTTTTGTTGTAAATGACTGCGACAAGCGTACCGGATACGATCGTTCCGTCATCAGCGACACCCTTTTCAAAGATCACTTCATCGGCTTCTTTGCGCGGAGTAGACCATGGTCCCTGTCCGGGCGCGCGGCGTTTCATAAACAGACGCAGTGCTTCTTTATCGATTCTGAAGCCGACAGGAAGACCCTGTATCCTGACGCCGATCTTTTCAGCGTGAGAAGCGCCGAAGACCGACAGGCAAAAGTTTTCTCCGTAATGATTGTTCATGTGATTCCTCCGGTTAAAGTCCTGCGCGCAGCCACTCTTCGGCCTGTTCCGGTCCGACCTCAAGGATCCGGCATCTTCCGATCCTCTCAGGGACGATCAGGATGACACTGTCTGCACGCCGTTTCTTATCAGCCAGGACATACGGCCATAATTCTTCGGCTGGATCCGGACATCTGTCGGGCAGACCGAATCTCACAAGGCAGTCAGTGACTGCTTCCGATGCAGCCGCGTCACAAACACCTTTTGCAGCCGCAGCCCGCGCGATCACAGCCAGTCCGATCGCAACCGATTTTCCGTGCGACAGTCTGAAATCACTGTGCGCCTCAATGGCATGGCCGAACGTATGTCCGAGATTGAGCATGCGCCTCACACCGCTCTCCCGCTCATCTTCACTGACATAGCGTGCTTTGACCGATACACATGTTGAAAGAATATAGCTGCGGTCAAATTTTGTTCCGTTCTCAAGCAGATGATCAAACAGCTGTCTGTCTTCAAGCACTCCGTATTTGATCACTTCAGCGCATCCGTCGCGGAATATGTCATCCGGAAGCGTGGTCAGTGTGTCCGGATCACAGATCACTGCCGAAGGTTGATGGAATGCTCCGACAAGGTTTTTTCCGGCTGGAAGATCGATCGCGGTCTTTCCGCCGACAGACGAATCGACCATCGCCAGCAGGCTTGTCGGGATCTGTATACACGAAATGCCCCGCTGCCAGGTTGCCGCTGCGAATCCGGCGAGATCGCCGACAACACCGCCGCCCAAGGCGATCACGACATCGCTTCGCGTGATCCCTTCCTGTGCCAGGAAAGTCAGAAGCTCCTCATAGACAGCCATAGACTTGCTTTCTTCTCCTGCCCTGATTACATGGCAGGCACAGTTGATCCCGGTTTTCTCAAGGGAGCTGCTCACTCGTTTCAAATAGACCGGTCCGACATTGGAATCCGTGATCACAGCGGCTTTGCGTGCTTTCGGCAGGACATTTGATACGACACTGCCGGTATTGTCCAGCAATCCGCTTCCGATCATCACATCATACGGTTTTCCGGTCTCGATCCTGATGTTCTTCATCGTCCGTCGATCTCCCTCTTGCGTCTGCAGCCTTCCCTGAGCAGCTGTGTCAAGGTCTCGCGGTCTTTTTGTTTGATCGCCTCATTATACTCGCTGAGTCTCTCGATCAGACTTTCGACCTCGCGGCTCAGATTATCGCCGTTTTCAAGAAACAGTTCAGCCCACATATCGGCTTTAAGCCATGCAACTCTTGTCATATCCCTGTAGCTTCCGGCAGAAAATCCTGCATGCGCCTCAGCTGAAGGGCTTTTGATATAGGCGTTGGAGACGAGATGTGCCAGCTGTGATGTGAATGCGATCAGCTCATCATGTTTATCCGCAGTCGTAAATGCGAAACTCCCGAATCCCGCCGGTCTCAAGAGTTCTTCGACCTTTGCGAGCACCTCCGGTTTCTCGTGTTCTTTTGCCACGATCACCATAGGCTGGTCATCAAACAATTCCTCAGTAGAATACTTGAAACCAGAATTGTGTGTTCCTGCCATCGGATGTCCTCCGATGAATGTAAAGCCGTATTCTTCAGCAAGCTTGAATCCGAGTCCGCAGATCCCGCGTTTGACGCCGAGACAATCGACAACGATCGTGCGGTCTGCGATCTCAGGTGCGGTCTCCGTCAGATAGTCCGCCGCTGCCTGCGGATAAGTGGCAAGTAAAAGCAGATCGCAGGTTTTCAGGTTGTGTTCGTTCAATGTATCATCGACATCTCCTGAAAGCTTTGCGAATTCCAGAATCGTCGTATCCGGCTCGCAGGCGTAAACCGTGATTTCCGGATGACGTTTATATGCCTTTGCCAGTGAACCTCCGATCAGTCCGAGGCCGACAATTCCCACGTTCATTTGACTACCTCCCTGACTTTTCTCATCTGATCGGCCAGCTGATCAAATCGTGCCGGTGTCAGAGACTGAGCTCCGTCGCAAAGCGCATGCATCGGATCGTTATGCACTTCGATCATCACGCCGTCCGCTCCGGCAGCCACAGCGGCAAGTGCCATCGGCGGCACAAGGTTTGCTTTTCCGGTTGCATGTGACGGATCGATAATGACCGGCAAATGTGTCTTTTCGCGGAGAACCGGGATGATCGACAAATCAAGTGTGTTGCGTGTCGCTGTCTCAAATGTACGGATCCCTCTCTCACAGAGAATGACATTTTCGTTTCCGCCGGACATAATGTATTCTGCACTCATCAGAAGTTCATTGATCGTATTGGCAAGGCCGCGCTTCAGCAGAACCGGTTTGTTGATATGACCGAGTTCTTTTAAAAGCTCATAGTTCTGCATATTGCGGGCGCCGATCTGAATACAGTCAACATCATCAAACAGATCGATATGATCGATATCCATCAATTCAGTGACGATCGGAAGACCTGTTTCCTTCTTGGCGACCGACAGCAGTTTCAGTCCTTCTTCTTTCAGACCCTGAAAGCTGTACGGTGATGTACGCGGTTTAAATGCGCCGCCTCTAAGGATATGTGCCCCTGACTTTTTGATCTCCCTGGCGATACCGACAAGCTGTTCTTCGCTCTCGACCGAGCACGGTCCGGCAATGATCGTCAAGCCTTCTCCGACCTTTACACCGCCGACGTCGACCACCGAATCGGCCGGATGGAACTGTCTGGTTGCCGTTTTGTACGGTTCGCTGACTCTGCGCACTGCCTCAACAATATCGAGACTCTCGATCAGATCCGCATCCACTTTCGAAGTATCACCGATCAAACCGAGAACGGTCTGCCGTTCACCTTCGGAAATATGAACGCCGAGGCCGAGGCTTTTGAGCCATTTGATCAATTGTTCTTCCCGTTCACCTGACACGTTTTGCTTCAACACACAAATCATTTAATACTTCCTTTCATGTCCGAAAAAAGGCTGCACAGTTTGGATTCTGTGCAGCCTTTATCAGTATATCTATTTCTTGGTCAATCTTTTGCAGCAGCACAAATCACTATTATTTTGTGTTCCAAAAATAATAGCCGTAGAAATATGCATTTGCAAAAGACATAGACTTCATGCGGTTTTCTCCTCGTTTATCTATGTTACGACGATGCTGTGCATATGTCAAGAAACAATTTCGCCCCCGCCGAGCACATATCCTTTTTCATCGTAGAGGACCAGAGCCTGTCCGGGTGTCACCGCGCGCTGTGCTTCTTCAAAAAAGCACGTGATCTCATCATCTCCGGTCCGGCTTGCCAGTGCTCTCGCAGGCTTGTGATTATACCGGATTTTCGCGTTGACGACCCATCTGTCGGGCAGATCGCTGACCGATAAGAATGAGATATGGCGGGCTTTGACCATGCGGCTCGTGATATCTTCGCCGATAACGACTTCGTTGGTCTCCGGCCTGATTTCCCTGACATAGACCGGTCTCCCCATCGCGAGGCCAAGCCCTTTCCGCTGGCCGATCGTATAGTGGGTGATGCCCTTGTGTTCTCCGATCACTTCTCCGGCCTCATTGACAAACGGACCCGGAGAATCCGGTTCTCCGGTATATTCCCGGATAAACCGTGCATAATCTCCGTCGGGGACAAAGCAGATGTCCTGGCTGTCAGGCTTGTCCGCAACCGGCAGTCCGGCTTCTTTTGCGATCGCCCGGACCTGTTCTTTTGTATACTTGCCGAGAGGCATCAATGTATGCGCGAGCTGTTCCTGAGTCAGCGAGTACAGGGCGTATGTCTGATCCTTTTCTCCGCCTTCTGCTCGTTTCATGCCGTATCTTCCGTCAGGCATCCGGACAACGTTCGCGTAATGCCCGGTGGCGATGAATCCTGCGCCCAGAGCGAGACTCTTTTGCAGCAGAGATTCCCATTTGACATAGCGGTTGCAGACGATACAGGGGTTCGGAGTACGCCCTTCGCGGTACGATTTGACAAAATCAGCAATCACGCTGTCCTCAAATTCCTTTCGGAAATTCATGACATAGTGCGGAATACCGATGACCGATGCGACACGCTTCGCATCTTCCACGGCAGACAAGCCGCAGCAGCTGCCCTCTGTCTCCATGACGGCCGGATCGGTCTGCGGCCAGACTTCCATTGTGACACCGGTCACATCATACCCCTGCTGTTTCAGCAGCAGTGCCGCAACAGAAGAATCCACACCGCCGGACATGCCGACGATCACTTTTTCCCGGGAACCTGCCAATGATCAGTACTCCTCGTCTTCTTCGCCTTCGCTGATATCACTCTTTGGCTTCTCAAGTCCTTCGATCTTAATGCCGTGCTTCTCAGCGTAATCCCAAAGCGCCGCATGGATCGCTTCTTCGGCAAGCAGCGAACAGTGGACCTTGATCGGCGGGAGTCCGTCAAGCGCTTCCATCACGGCCTTATTGGTCACTTCAAGTGCCTGCTGGATCGTCTTGCCCTTGACAAGCTCTGTCGCCATACTGCTTGTCGCGACTGCGGCTCCGCAGCCGAAAGTCTTGAATTTGCAGTCCTGAATGATTCCGTCGTCATCGATATCCAGATACATGCGCATGATATCGCCGCACTTGGCGTTGCCGACAGTTCCGACACCGCTTGCGTTCTCGATCTCGCCGACGTTGCGCGGATTCTGAAAATGATCCATGACTTTTTCTGAGTACATAGTGTTCCTCCTGACTCTATTATAAAATGTTGTCTGAATTCTTTACTTATTCTGTTTCTTGACAAAATCCTCATACAGCGGTGACATGGCGCGCAGCTGCGGGATGATCTTTGTCAGCGCGTCAACAGTCTCATCGACCTCTTCAAGCGTCGTCTGATCAGAGATCGTCAGGCGCAGTGACCCGTGTGCGATCTCATGCGGCAGTCCGATCGCCAGCAGTACATGAGACGGATCAAGTGAACCCGATGCGCATGCCGAACCGCTGGATGCGCAGATGCCTTTCATATCGAGCATGATCAGCATCGACTCACCTTCAATAAACTGAAAACTGAAATTGATATTGTTCGGCAGGCGGTCATGGCGGTCTCCGTTCAGACGGCAATAAGGGATCTCCGCAAGGATACGGTCGATCATATGGTCACGCAGCTTCGTCTCTTTTTCAATCACCGCGTTCATATCCGCATGCGCAAGCTCAGCTGCTTTCGCCATACCGACGATGCCCGGGACATTCTCGGTTCCGGCGCGGCGTTTACGCTCCTGTGCGCCGCCGTGAACAAATGAGCCGATCTTGATCCCTGTCCTGATGTAGAGGAAGCCGATTCCCTTCGGTCCGTAGAACTTATGTCCGCTCGCCGACATCATATCGATATTGTATTCGTCGACATTGATCGGAATATGCGCATATGCCTGAACTGCATCAGTATGGAACAGGATGCCGTGCTTATGAGCGATCTCACCGATCTCTTTGACCGGCTGGATCGTCCCGATCTCATTGTTCGCAAACATAACGGAGATCAGGATCGTGTCGTCGCGGATCGCAGCTTCAAGTTCGTCGAGTTTGATCCTGCCGTTCTCGTCGACACCGACATAAGTAATATCGAATCCGTGTTTCTCAAGG
>CACYEU010000107.1 GCA_902773445.1 uncultured Lachnospiraceae bacterium
GATCGCGATCAGATCGGTCGGACACTGGATCCGGGCATAAGGATACTGATCACCCATAAACATGATTTCGGTCTGAAACAGTCTCCCATAGATCCAGTAGATCTGTTCGCGGTTCAGAACCAGCAGGTAAAGGATCTCAACGGCGAGACGCGCTGTCATCTTAACGATCATTGCGACGAAAAAGACACGTGTGAACAGTGCCGTTTCAATCATGTTTCGCTCGTTCAGCTGACGGATCAGCCAAAAGACGGCAAACGGGAGGATCAGCAAACGAAAGCATGTCAATGCGAGACCGTGCCACTTCGCAATACCCGCTATCATCCAAATGAATGCTGCGGCCACGACCGTGAGTTCGATCAGATTATCCTTTAACAGGATAACGGCCTGACCTTTTTCCCGGCTGCGGCTCATAACGAGCAGCAGGACGGCAGACAGAGCAAACAGAATCAGAGCCGCTTTCTGAACCGGAATGACATAGAGATAACCTCCGGGCAGCGCGAAAGTCGCAGTCAGCACGCAGAGGATCAGATTCACGATTCTTGTCAGGGTTTGTCTGTTCATAAAGGCATTATAACATACTGCGTCTGTTTTGAGCAGGAGAGCCGCAATCTGTGCTATAATTAAATTGAACTAATTTAGCCTGTAACTATTTCATGTGAAAGAGGTGCATATGTCAACACAAATCGAACAGCTTCAGGAGATGATCGACAATTCTTCCCGCATCGTCTTTTTTGGAGGCGCAGGTGTTTCGACTGAGAGCGGGATTCCTGATTTCAGAAGCCAGGACGGGCTCTACAATCAGACGTACAAATATCCGCCGGAGCGGATCGTCAGCCATAGCTTTTTCATGAGGAATACTGATGAGTTTTACCGGTTTTACAAGGACCGGATGATCTATCCGGACGCGAAGCCGAACCCGGCGCACATCAAGCTTGCAGAGCTCGAGAAGGCCGGAAAACTGACAGCGGTCGTCACGCAGAATATCGACGGGCTCCATCAGGCGGCGGGAAGCCAAAACGTCTACGAACTGCACGGCAGCGTACATAGGAATTACTGCACGTCATGCGGCAAATTCTATGATCTCGACTATGTTATAAAGACAGACGGAACTCCCCGCTGCGCTGAATGCGGCGGATTGATCAAACCGGACGTCGTTCTCTATGAGGAAGGTCTTGACTCGGCAGTGATCAACGGATCGATCGAGGCGATCCGTCATGCCGATATGCTGATCGTGGGAGGGACATCGCTCAATGTCTATCCGGCTGCGTCATTTATTGATTACTTTACAGGAAAGAATCTGGTCGTTATCAACAAATCCGACACGGCGCGCATGGTCAACGCATCCCTCGTGATCAACGACCCGATCGGTGAAGTTCTCGGACAGATCAAGGTGAATTAAATGACTGAGAGACGAATCAAATGGTATCACGGACTGATTGCCCTGGCGCTTTTTGCCGGGGTCATGGTGCTTGAACGATACGGCTTACTCGGGAAGTCGATATGGGCAAGCATGATCGGCGAAGTGCTGTTCGCTCTGATTGCGGTCGGTATTGTTCTGATCGCGCGCGTCGATCTAAAATCGGTCTTTAGATTTAAGAAGATCCGGCCGGCACAAATCGCCGGACTGATCCTGCTCTGGCGCGGTGTATTTGCGATCGAGGAAGTCATCAGTTCGGTTGCGATCCTTCTGTTCCCGAGACTGGCTGACAGCCAGGAAGGCCTTGAACAGATGATCGCACGTCTGCCGTTTCTGCTGATGTTTTTTATGATTGCGATCTTACCGCCGATTTGTGAGGAACTGCTGTTCAGAGGACCGGTACTCAGGTCAATGGGTTTTCTCAAACGAACCTGGCTGATCGTCTTTGTCAACGGACTGGTGTTCGGAATCGCTCACGGCAGTGTGATCAAAGTGTTTTCAGTCAGCATACTCGGCATGCTGATGGCCTATGTCACTTACAAAACAGACAATATTGCCTGCTCCATGTCGATCCATTTTCTCAACAATGCCTATGCCGCACTTATTTCATACTTTGCCTTTGCCATCAAAGACCTGAACGGTCTGCCCGGAAACAGAGGTCCGGTCAGCATCTCATCGGTCGTGACGCTGGGGGCGGTCGGTTTTCTGGTCTGTTCCGCCTGTACGGC
>CACYEU010000108.1 GCA_902773445.1 uncultured Lachnospiraceae bacterium
TGATCGCCGCTGTCTTTATCCCGAGGTTCTTCTGCCGGTATCTGTGCCCGCTCGGGGCATTCTACGGGCTGTTCAATCGTTTCAGCTTTTATCAAATGTCGCTTGACCGCGCCAGATGTACAGGCTGCGGGGACTGTGAGAAGGCATGCCCGATGAATGTCAGCATCTGCGCAGAAAAAAAGCACCCGCGGATAGCGGGCGCTGAATGTATCCGCTGCGGCCGGTGCAAGGCAGTCTGCCCAACCGGCGCGATCGATTCCGGCATCAGGATCTCTCGATCAGATCCAAGAGTTCCTGAACAGCCGTCTCGGCAAATTCATCATCATTGATATTGCAGGCAAGCTCACGGACCTGAACAAGCGGGTTCGTGAGATTTTCTTTGATCGCGTTAAACAGAGCAGCGCGTTCCTCAGGACCGTCAAACGGTTTGCCCGGCGCGTCGAGCATCGACACACCGCCGAGCGGCAGCATCACGGTCATCGGAACAGCGGCTTCGTTCCATTTCCCGGCGAGGCGCCTGCCGACCGCCGCGCTTTCATCGGCTGTCATCCGCACCAGTGTATTGGCCGGATTGTGGATATGGATATTGCGGCCTTCGTAGTGTTTAGGCATCGTGCTGATATGTCCGAAGTTGATCATCTCATCGGCGCCGACCGAGACGACCTGCGGCAGTTTGGCCCGGATCGCCGCTTCACAGCGGTGAGGTCCGGCTGTCAGAACTCCGTCAAATACATCGTCGCACACTTCTGTCGTGGTCAGATCGAGAACAGCCGCGAATACTCCCTGATCGATCATCTTTTCCATGATCCTGCCGCCGGCGCCGTTTGCGTGAAAGACGATCACATCATAACCGGCCTCTTCAAGCAGTTTTTTAGCGCGGGAGACACAGGGCGTCGTCACACCGAACATCGTGGCGGCTATGGCAGGCTTTCCCGCCTCATCATTTTCGGCTGATTCCGGTTCTGTCAGTCTGTCCGCATAGCCGACCATACCGGCAACTGCCATCACCGCGTTTTCAAATACCCTGCGCGAGATCTGATTGATTCCGGCCACATCCACGAGAGAGGGGATCATAATAATGTCGCTGGTTCCGACGTAGGTTGAGACATTCCCCGATGCCATCGTTGAGACCATGACTTTCGGAACGCCGAACGGAAGCTCGCGCATGCCTGCCGTCGCGAGAGTAGTACCGCCGGAACCGCCGAATGAAAGGATCCCGTCAAACCGGCCCTCACCGTACAGACACGGGATCAGGTTCGCAAGACCCGAGGCCATCACATCGGCTGCGAATCCGCGGTCGCCTGTCGCGACAACTTCCGACAGATCATGGCCGCCGGCTGCCGCGACTTCCTGATTGGAAATATCCGGTTCGAACTGCGGCTCAAATGTGCCTGCGTGGATCGTCAGGGACCGGAACCCCAGTTTTTCGATCAGTTCTTTCGCGAAATGAAACTCTTCGCCTTTTGAATCAAATGTCCCGACCAGAGCTATCGTCTTCATTAGGCTTCTCCTGTTTGGTTGAATTGGGCCGCTTACAATAGTTGAGCACCAGCTCGGTGACGATCATCCGGCCCGGGAGCAGCGATGATTTCTTGAGGTATTCTCCGCGTGTATGCGCGCCGGTGCCTTCACATGTCCCGAGGCAGATCGCAGGGATCCCGAGTGAAAGCGGAATATTGCAGTCAGTGGAAGAGGATACCCGCCGTGGGTTGCTTCCGGTGACGCCTCTGATGATCCTCTCGGTATTCTTCAGCATGGCTTCACGCCGGGCTGCAGCTTCATCTGACAGATTCTCGCTCGGCCTGAGTCCGATCACGCTGTAGTCCACGCCGTGTTTCTTGAACAGATCTTTAAACAGCTGATCCATTGCATTCATACCGGCATGACTGTCAGAACGGTATTCGCAGGTAACTGTACACTCCGGCGCGATCGTATTGATCGAGGTACCGCCGGTGATCGTTCCCACGTTGTAAGTGCATTTTCCGATATCGGGAACGGTGATGGTGTACATATCTTCAATAAACGCTGCCATTTTCTGAATCGCGTTCTCCCTGCCGAAGCGCAGATAGGAATGTCCGCCTTCAGCCTGCGTTGTGACGCGGAA
>CACYEU010000109.1 GCA_902773445.1 uncultured Lachnospiraceae bacterium
GTTGTCAAACAGCTGCTCGCTGACTGCCTTTTCGAGAGTATGAAGTACAACAGGATCGGAATGAGCATCCGGTCCGAGATGAATGGTTAGATTCTTATTATCTTTGCTTAGGGTAACGCTCTCAACCACGAGATCCGCAGCTTTGGCGGCTGTATCATTGTCAAGGACCAGTGTCGGGAACGCATCGGTAAAGAAAGTGTTCATTATACGTCCTTCCAGTGATCCAATTCATCTTTGAGAGCTGCAAGAAGCTGTTCCTCAGGGAGTCTGGCAATGATCTCACCTTTCCTGAATAACAGGCCATCTCCTTTGCCGCCTGCGATGCCGAGGTCCGCTTCACGCGCCTCACCCGGTCCGTTGACAACACAACCCATCACTGCGACTTTCAAATCGAGATCATACCCTGCGACAAGATCTTCTGTCCTGTCAGCCAGACGGACCAGATCGATCTGTGTCCGTCCGCAGGTCGGGCAGGAAACGACTTCAATACCCGTCTTGCGCAAGCCTAGTGATGCCAGCAGATATCTGGCCGCCTTGACTTCCCCGACAGGGTCGCCGGTCAGAGAGATTCGAATTGTGTCTCCCAGGCCTTCCCAAAGCAGGATCCCAAGCCCTGCCGCTGACTTGACTGTCCCGCGAAAAACCGTACCGGCTTCGGTAATGCCGATATGGAGCGGATACGGACAAGTCTGTGCCAGCAATTCATGAGCCTTGATACAAAGTGGAACGTCTGAAGATTTCACACTGACGACGATCCTGTCATAACCGAGTTTCTCGATCATTGCGATCTTATCAAATGCACTGTCCGCCAGCCCCTGCGCCGTCACGCGTCCGTCCCTCTCAAGAAAGCATTTCTCAAGAGATCCGCTGTTGACTCCGACTCTGATCGGAATCTCTTTTTCTGCCGCGGCATCAACAACGGCCCTGACGCGTTCAGAGCCTCCGATATTGCCGGGATTGATCCGGATCGCGTCAGCGCCTGCTTTGATCGCTCCGACCGCAAGTCTGTAATCAAAATGGACATCAGCGACCAGAGGCACCTGTGCACATGATCTGATCCTGCCAAATGCCTGTACTGCCTCCTGATCTTTGACCGCAAGACGAACGATCTCACATCCTGCTTCTGTGAGTTCATCGATCTGCCGAAGCGAAGATTCGACATCTTCCGTCTTTGTGTTGGTCATCGACTGTATCGCGACCGGACTTCCGCCGCCGATCGCAACATCACCGACCATTATCTTCTTTGTCGATTCCCTTGTGAACATCAGCGCGCCTTCACGAATTCGACCGTGTCGCCCGACTGGGTGTCAGTCAGCGTCAGCCCGGATCCGTCTCCTTCATATGTGAACACTCCGCACAAACGGCTTATGTCAGCACGCAGAGTGTCAGGATCGCCGGCTCTTGCAGCGGCTTTTTTGAGTGCGTTGGCATCGATCCATATTTTGATCGTCTGTTCGTCACGGTCGATATCAGTCTTCATCTTGACTGTCATATCGGTCAGATTGTCAGAACCCGGCCATGACAGTGTCATATTGCCCAGAGAACTGATCGACATATTGACATCACTGTCTGCGCAAGACCAGTTTCCGCGCACCGGATTGTTCGTCATGATCCGTATGACAAAAAACGCAATGATTGCCAGTGCGGCAATCAGAGATACCGTCGTAGTCACATGCCAAATCTTTGTTCTTCTATCCTCGTCGATCATCATAATCCTCCAAACAATGCTCCCAGCAATCCATAGGAAACAGCTGACATGATTACAGTCGCGATACAGATACCGATCAGGACAGCTGTCAGAGCTTTCCTGAACGGTATGTCAAGCATCGCGGCAATCAAAGAACCTGTCCATGCCCCGGTCCCCGGAAGCGGAATGCCCACGAACAGAACAAGTCCCCAGAATTCATAGCGTTCGATCCTGTCGCTCTTTGACATTGCCTTATTCTCAAGTTTTTCCACCAGAGGTGCAAAGCGCTTTGTCTTTTTCAGACGATTAAATATCGGTGTGATAAACAGCAGTATAAACGGCACCGGAATGATATTGCCGATCACACAGATCGGTATCGCAGTCAGGATCGGAACGTCAAGAAGTGCAGGAGACGCTGCGAGCAGGCCTCCGCGCAATTCAAGGATCGGAATCATTGAAATGATAAAGATCGTCAGTTTCTTTCCTGCTGCCGACCCGAGATGAGTCACAAGCCAGGTAACCAGATGCTGCATTAATCCTCTTTTCTGATCATGGCAATTCCCTTTTCGATCAGGAATGCCGGTTTGTACGACAGTTTCGCTTTTCTAAGGCCTTCAGCCCCTGTATCTTCCTCCCGGTTGACATAATCGTACCCGGAACAGGTATGTCTTATGAACTCCCGGTTGATCATCGGATAAGCGCCGCGGATTTCAGAAAATGCTTTTTCAATATGGACGACATATGTATCGTCGGAGAGTCTTTCTCCGATCGTAAACGCAACCGGCTCATCCGGAGCCGTATACAGAACGCCGCCCTGCATGCCGAGCTGATCCTGATATCTTATAGCGGCAAGCGAGACGTTGTATTCGATCTGTTTACCAATGTCGTCATCGCTGTCATTTTCACGATACCATTTTTCGGCAACGCGATAGGCGTCATCCCTGTTCGACCCGCTGAGCGGCCTGTAATACCAGCGCGGATACAATTCTGCAAACCGGTTGATATGATTGCGCTTGCTGTGCAGCTTCTTTCCTGCCAGCGTTGCCAGGCTCTCACGTGTATAAACATAGTCAGCCATGTCACGGTTGTATCTGATCGTCCATCGTCCGGGCTGCATGTCGTCAAGCTGTTCAAAATAATCCGGCGTCAGATGGTAAAGGCACAGATCCTGGCCGTAATACTCATTCGCATAGACTTCAAGCGTATACAAGGCTCTCTCGATCTGCCCCGGTTCACCGGCAGGCCATGAAAAGAAAGCCTGTCCGCCTCTGAAGCTCAAAAAAACCAGCGTCTCTTCCACTTCTGCAAACATCACCTTCTCGTAACCGGACCAGAGAAAGATATTGGAAAAACAGCGCTCGCAGCTTCGGCTTTGAAACCGGTCGTAATAGCTCTGGATCAGCTCTTTATGTTTCAGCTCAGGTTGTGTAAAAACGATCTCTGTCACTGTTCGTCCATTCCGGCAAGTTTGGCACTCTGCTCCGCTGCAGCAAGCGCATCGATCAGTTCATCGAGATCGCCGTTTAGAATCTCATTCAACCGGTGAGTTGTCAGTTTGATCCTATGATCACTCACGCGGCTCTGCGGGAAATTATAGGTTCTGATCTTCTCTGATCTGTCTCCTGTACCGACCTGGCTTCTCCTCTGGTCGGCAAGCTGATCATGCTGTTTCTGAAGTTCAAGATCATATAACCTGGCACGCAGTACTTTCAGAGCTTTTTCTTTGTTCTTCAACTGTGACTTCTCATCCTGGCAGGAAATCACGATCCCGGTCGGATGATGCGTCAGCCGCACCGCGGAATCAGTTGTGTTGACGCACTGGCCGCCGTGTCCTGTCGCTCTGAAGACATCAAAATGATAATCGTTCGGATCGATCTGCACATCGACTTCTTCCGCCTCGGGCATAATGGCGACGGTCACTGTTGACGTATGGATCCTGCCTCCGCTCTCTGTTTCGGGGATCCGCTGGACACGATGGACTCCGCTCTCATATTTCATTCTCGAATACACGCCGCTGCCGACGATCATGAATACGACTTCCTTGAAGCCGCCGATTCCGTTTTCGTTAGCGGAGATCATATCGATCTTCCATCCGCGGCTTTCGGCGTAATGTACATACATCCGGTAAAGATCAGCCGCGAACAAAGCGGCTTCATCGCCTCCGGCGCCGGCGCGGATCTCGACGACA
>CACYEU010000110.1 GCA_902773445.1 uncultured Lachnospiraceae bacterium
GCGATCATTCAAATCACATCGAAGTCACACGCGATCAGGCAATTGACCTTCTTCTGGCCGCCTGCTCATTTGACATCAGGACCGAAATGGTTCCGGTCTCTGAATCCATAGGCCGCGTTCTGGCCGAGGATACAGTATCGCTGATCGATGTGCCGAACTGTCTGACCTGCCGCATGGATTCTGTTGCGGTTCACTGGTCTGATTTTGAAGACGGAATTCCTGATACACGCGATTGGGAAAAGGGCCGCGACTGGGAGTTTGCGAACACCGGCGTCGCGATGCCGGAAGGGTTCGACACGGCGGTCGTCGTAGAACATGTGATCTTCTCCGCGCAGGATACGAAGGTCGCATTTGACGCGGCGCCGTCAGCGAAATACGCGGGGACGATGGCCCCGGGTTCGAAACTCAGATGCGGAGACCTTCTCGTCTCCGCCGGGACCGTGATCACGCCGCTTCTGGCCTCCCATATCGCAAGCGGCAATAATACCCATGTGCGTGTTATCAAAAAACCGCGTGTAGCGTTTATACCGAGCGGCAATGAACTGACTCCCGCCACCGGCGCTGACGGGCAGGATCAGTCGCTTGCGGGCAAGGTTATTGAGACGAATTCGATCATGATCGGAGCGAAGATCCGCCAGTGGGGCGGCGAACCGATCATTTTTGAGATCATAAAAGACGAGCCCGCTGTTATCGAGCGGACTCTGAAAGAAGCGGCTTCCGCCGCCGATATTATTGTGCTGAATGCAGGAACTTCCAAAGGCAACGATGACTGGTCGGTCGAAGTGCTCGACAGGATCGGTCAAATGCTCTATCACCAGACCAACCACGGTCCGGGTCACCACAGCTGGGGTGCCGTCTGTGACGGTGTCCCTGTCGTCGGACTGTCCGGACCTCCAAGAAGCGCGGCATTTACCTGTGATTTTTATCTGCGTCCTGTGATCATGAAGTATCTGGGGCTTGCTGAGACCGCGCCGAAGCTTTGCGTAAGGCTCGGAGAAAGCCTTCCGACAAAGAAAGTGATCACCGATCGCAGCAAATTCCCCGGCGAGACTCATCCTCAGCGCACCGATGAATTCTACTCGGTCAGACTGCTGCGGCTTGAGATCGCAGATGACGGCATTTTGACTGCCTGGCCGATCAAGGGTGAGCGCGGGCTCAACGGTCCCGACGGTCAGCATGCAGCATGCTATCTGATGATGCGGACCGGCCCGGGTATTGAAGCTCCGCAGAAAGGCGATCGGATCACAGTCGATCTGCGTCCGGAGTATCTTCCGTATCTCGCATAGACGCCATTTCAAGCAGCTTTCTCATATTGGCTTCAAATGTTTCTGCCGGAAGCAGCACGATTCCGGTTTCATCGCCGAGAACGATCAGCCGGCTTCCTCCGGTCAGATCGTATTTGTCCCTTGCGTCTTTGGGAATGACAAGCTGACCTCTGTCGTTGATCGTGACCGAACCCCAGAGGAACTTTCCCTCCGGTGCGGGAGGCACCGTTCCGACGCCTTCAACCGTCGTTGTTTTGATCAGATCGTCGATCGTGATTCCGTAGATCTTCGCCAGCTGGCTGCATTTTTCAATATCCGGTATCGTCGTGCCCTTTTCCCATTTTCCGTAGGCCTGCCGTGATATGCCGATCTTCTCGGCTATCTCTTCCTGGGAAAAGCCGTGGATCCTGCGCAGCATCACCAAATTGTCCTTCAGCATCAGATCACCGTCCTTTACAGATCAATATTCTCAAAATCAATACATGCCTTATGATACGACAACAGTGTCAGCAAAACATATAACGCGGCTCCGGTCAGAAGGCTGACCAGCTGCAGACCGATATGGTCGGACCCGAACGCATTCACCCGTCCTAACCCAGGAATATGATGCAGTGCTTCAAAGACAAAAACAGCCGAGAAAGCAATGATGATATAGATCACAAACGGGCGTCCGAGCCGGTAAGCCGTTTTGAAAAATCCGCCGACAAAGATCAGATTGAACAGTCCGAAGATCAAAAATGCGGCGCCGAGAGCAAACAGATTGGCATTCATCAGCGCATTGTTCCTGTACGGCGATGCATCCGAAAGCACAGTCATACGCAGAATCACGGCGGCCGCCATCAAGATCAGCGCGCATCCCTCGATCATGCAGACAAAAAGATACTTGCCTCTGACAACATCCTTTTTGGCGATCGGCAGTAATACAGAAAAAACGATATCATTTGCTTCCCGCGCTGCCTGAAAGCTTTGAAACAGTCCGAGTGTCACGAAAAAGACACCGCAGAGCACAGGATATCCGGGCAGAAAGAACATCAGGCCGAACGCGATAAACAGATACGCAAGCACCGACGCGCTGAGTTTCATCTCTTTTATCATAATATCACGCATGGTTTTCACCCCTTTCCAGTCTCAGTATCGTATCTTCGAGACTCTCTCCTGTTTCGGACAGCTGTTCTTTGAAATCTTCTTTTGACATCGCGGCAGCGATCTGTCCTTTTGAAATGTAAACGATATCATCGGCACATTTCTCAATGTCTGAAATGATATGGGTGGAAAAGAACACAGCCACGCCGTCTTTCTTTAACTCAGTAAAAACATCGAGCAGCTCACTGCGTGAAAACGGATCAAGACCGCTGGTCGGCTCATCAAGGATCAAAACCTCTGCTCTGTGCGAAAGCGCAAGCATCAGATTGAGTTTGACCTTCATACCTTCTGAAAGCTCGATCGGTGACTTGCTCTCATCCAGAGAGAACAGTTCCATATACTTCCGATACGATACGCTGTCCCATGTATCATAGAATCTGCTGACAATACCGACGATATCGGAGATTTTTTTCCTCGGATACCAGCTGACGGTTCCGGTCGAATAGCCGATCCGCGTCTTGATCTCAGCTTCATTGCCGCTCAGC
>CACYEU010000111.1 GCA_902773445.1 uncultured Lachnospiraceae bacterium
GCCTGTTCGAGCATTTTGTCGCCGAACTCATCGCCTGAAATCGACGGGAAGCCCGGAATATTCTCGACAAGCGGAGAGTTGACGATCTGTCCGCCGAAGACATCCCTCTCGATGACCAGGACAGTCTTTCCGTTACGTCTTGCGTAGATGGCGGCGGTCAGACCCGCAGGTCCGCCGCCGACTACAATGATATCATGCATGATCTTTCATCCATTCGACAGCTGCGTTTGCGCCGGTGTACCGTGTCCCGTCGGGATCGATGATCGTCGGCGTCTGCGTGATGTTCATCGCGCGCGCTGTCTCGATATCCTGTGAACAATTGACTTCGACATAGTCAATACCGGCCAGCCTGAACCGCTGCTCAGCGCCTTTGCACTTCGGGCAGTGATCTTTGACATACATAGTCGGTACGCCGGTCGCCTCCGGTGCCGGCATGGACCGCGTGACCGGAGCCTCAGCAACGGCTGTGGCAGCTGCCGGAGCTGCTGATGCCTGTGCGGCTGCGGCCGCTTCTGTTGCTGCCGGTGCGCTGTCGATCGTGCCTGCTGCCGCTTTCTCGGCAGTCTCCTTCAGATCATCCGCTTTGACGATCGAGATCGTGCTGCGCGGACCCTCGTGCGTCAGGCGGCTGTTGGCCAGATTGTACTCACGGCGGTCAACAAATTCCTGTGCCTTTCCGTCGTTCCAGTTCTTGACCGGACGATAGTAGCCGGTAATCCGGCTGTAGACCTCGGTCGGCTCGCCGCACTCCGGACATGTGTAGACTTCACCGGCGATATAGCCGTGGTTCTTGCAGACCGAATAAGTCGGAGACATCGTGTAGTACGGCAGTCTGTAGTTCTCGGCGATCTTGCGAACGAGTGTCGCTGCGGCTTTCCAGTCCGGAAGCTTCTCGCCGAGGAACGCATGGAAGACTGTTCCCGATGTGTAAAGTGTCTGCAGATCATCCTGAATATCGAGCGCCGAGAAGACATCTTCGGTAAATCCGACCGGCAGATGTGATGAATTCGTATAATACGGTGTTCCGTTCTCGTTGGCTGTGATGATATCCGGGAACTCTTCCTTGTCGTGCTTCGCGAAGCGATAGGTCGTCGACTCGGCCGGTGTCGCCTCAAGGTTGTAGAGATCGCCGTACTCCTCCTGATAGTCGGACAGACGCTCACGCATGTGGTTCAGGACTTCGACCGCAAAACGCTGAGTCTCGATGTGAGTCAGATCCTTCTGGAGCCACTTGGCGTTTAACCCGACTTCATTCATACCGATCAGACCGATCGTCGAGAAGTGGTTGTCAAATGTACCGAGGTATCTCTTGGTATAAGGATACAGTCCCGACTCGAGCAGTGTCGTGATAACGGTTCTCTTTGTCTTGAGTGAACGCGCCGCAATGTCCATCAGGTGATCCAGCTTTTTATAAAACTCCTCCTCGTTTTTCGCAAGGTATGCGATGCGCGGCAGATTGATCGTAACGACGCCGACTGAACCGGTCGACTCACCGCTTCCGAAGAAGCCGCCCGATTTCTTGCGCAGTTCGCGCAGGTCAAGGCGAAGCCGGCAGCACATACTGCGGACGTCATCGGGCTCCATATCGGAGTTGATGTAGTTCGAGAAATACGGTGTACCGTACTTGGCTGTCATTTCGAACAGAAGCTTGTTATTCTCAGTCTCGCTCCAGTCGAAATTCTTTGTGATCGAATACGTCGGAATCGGATACTGGAAGCCGCGGCCGTTCGCGTCACCCTCGATCATGATGTCGATGAACGCCTTGTTGACCATGTCCATCTCTTTCTGGCATTCGCCGTACGTAAAGTCGACTTCTTTGCCGCCGACCCAGCAGGCCTGATCTCTCATGTCCTGCGGGCAGACCCAGTCAAGGGTGATATTGGTGAACGGTGCCTGTGTGCCCCAGCGCGACGGTGTATTGACACCGAAGATGAAGGACTGAATGCACTGCTTGACTTCCTTCTGGGAAAGATCGTCGATCTTGACAAACGGAGCCAGATAGGTGTCAAAGGAGGAGAATGCCTGCGCGCCGGCCCACTCA
>CACYEU010000112.1 GCA_902773445.1 uncultured Lachnospiraceae bacterium
CTGTTCCGTGAAAGCAATCTCTGAAAAACGCGAGAGTTTATAACCCAGCCGGAAATGATTATCCAGTTCATGATCTTCCGTCAGATAACCATAGTCTTTCATGCACTGTACGATCCGGTATACGGATGTGAACGGGATCTGCAGAGTATTTGAAAGATCACGCAGAGTCTTGGGAGACGGATCCGTCATAAAACAGTCCAGGATCTGCAGAGTGCGCTCCGCCGCGGGCGGCGTATTCGAGATGCTGTTTTTCATACAATTCACCTTGCCGTTTGGGTATTTTCAAACAGAGATCTGCCGTACTGCAGTATCAATATATTTGACTGTATTTTATCAGACAGAGTATGACAGTACAAGTATTATTTTCAAATATGAAAACGCGATATTCAAAAATGAAAATTAGTTGACAGATAGAATGGTAATATAGTACTATAAATTTAGCAATTATACAGTCGCGTTTGTGAATTATTGTTACAGTTTTTTAAGGGAGGGATGTTGTATGAAGAAAAGAATGTTGTCAGTAGCTCTTATCACCAGCATGCTTGTTGCTTCTATGACAGGTGTTGCGGCACACGCAGACGAAGTCAAGGATGGATTTACGTTTGCCATGCTTGTTCCGACCATGAACCATGAGTATTTTGAAAACTGCAAAGAGTTCGCAGAGAGCGTTGCGGCTGAACTGAACTGTGAGGTCATCACATACAGCGCCGATAACAATGCGGACAAGATGAACCAGAATGTTGAGGATGCGATCGCGGCCGGCGTCGATGCCGTTCTGATCGATCCGTATTATTCATCCGGTATGAAATGCGCCGAGATGTGCGAAGCTGCGGGGATCCCGATGGTCGCATTCGACTCTGATATCGAAGAGTTCGGACCGCAGGAAGACTACAGCATGTACATCAGCTTCATCGGCCCGGACGATGCAGATGCCGGTTACAACATGGCCGTCAACCTGTTCGAAAATGCCACTCCGGATGAGGACGGCACTCTGTATGTAGGCGCTGTTCTCGGCACACCGGGAACCGCTGTCGCGATCAACCGTGAGAAAGGCTTTGATCAGGCTCTTGAAGAGTATACCACCGAGAAGGGCATGGCGATCGAGGTCACAGGAAAAGTCAACGGCGATTTCGCTGCCGAGACATCCATGCCGGCTTGCGAAGACCTGATCCAGGCTTCCGAGAAACTGAACGGTATCTGGTGTGCAAACGGCGGCACCTGCACAGGTGTTCTGGCGGCCTGCAAGAACCAGGGTCTTACACCTGGTGAGGACATCACGATCGTATGCATGGACCTGAACTCCTCCAACATCGAAGCAGTTGATGCCGGCGAAGTGCAGTTCGATATCGGCGGACACTGGCTGGTCGGCGGCTATGCCGTGATCCAGGCTTTCGATTACCTGAACGGATACTCCATTGACACACCGAAGAGCGTTCTGAAACTTCTCCCGATCACAAAAGACACGATCGACAAGTTCTACAGAGACTTCCCGGACAACATTCCGGCAAACTTCGATGTGGCGGCCGCTTCTCAGGCACTTGGCAGCGGAGATCCCAACTATGCTGCATTCGAGTTCAAGTTCAGTGACTGATCGGATTTAACCAGAATAGGATGCGCTTATTGAATACTGATCAAACAGTAGGTTATTAAGCAAAGAGGGGTTTTGCTGAGAACTGCAAAACCCCTTTTTGCAGGACTCCATTCTGCGGAGGATGATCCATGATTTTAGAGGCGAAGAATGTCCGCAAGGAATTCGGAAATACGCTCGCTCTGGATGAAGCATATGTGATGCTGAAATCCGGCGAAGTAACTGCGCTGGTAGGTGAGAACGGCGCCGGCAAGTCTACTTTGCTGAAAGCCATCGCGGGCGTGCACGATATGGACAAAGGCGAGATCCTGATCGACGGAAAACAGGTGGAGATCTCAAACATGAATGATGCCTATAAAAACGGCATCAGTATCGTGTTTCAGGAGAGTACGATCAATCCGTTCATCAGCATCTCAGAAAATATTTTTATTGACCGGCTTCATGAGTACAGCAAACCGTTAAAAGGCATGAACTGGAAGCGTATCATAAAGGATGCGCAGGAGATTCTGGACAGTATGGAATCGGGTATCGATGCGACAGTGGATATCCGTTCACTGAATCTCGGACAGTGGAAGCTGATCGAGGTGGCCAGGGCACTTTCCTATAATCCGAAAGTGCTGCTGCTGGATGAGTCGACCGCATTCCTGAATCATAATGAGACGCGCAGTTTCATCACGTCAGTCAAGAAACTGCGGGAGGATGGTCTTGCGATCGGATATGTTTCCCATCATATGCAGGAGATCTATGAACTGGCAGACCGTATCACTGTCATGCGGGACGGACGGTTCATCGTCGAAATGGACCGCGACGAGGTGACGCAGGAAAAACTGGAAGCGGCCATGGTCGGGCGGAGCATCGGCGAGAAGCTGTATCCGCCCAGAAGAGAGACACCTGCAACGGAAGTGGTGATGCGTGTGAATGACCTCTGCGTCGAGCACCAGCTGAAAAATGCCACTTTTGATCTTCGAAGAGGTGAGATTTTGGGCATCGGAGGTCTGAAAGAGTCCGGCGGCGATGCGATCATCAATGCCATCTACGGGGCAGTGCCTATTCAGAGCGGATCGGTCACACTGGAAAATGAGACCTATTCCTCGACCAGACCGGTGGACAGTCTGGCACGAAACGTATCACTTCTGCCCGGTGAAAGAACACTGGAAGGCCTGATCACCAATTTCAGTATCGCAGATAATATCATCATGTCTGCGGGACCGCGCAAAGGACTGCTTCGGGATCGCAAAAAAGAAAAAGAACTGGTCAGCAAATATGTGAGCCAGGTGAAAATAAAAACAGACAATCCCAACAATCCTGCCAGTTCGCTGAGCGGCGGAAATATGCAGAAGGTGGTTATCGGAAAATGCCTGGCGACAGATCCGAGGGTACTGCTGCTGAACAACCCGACCCGAGGAATCGATATCAGTGCGAGGCAGGAGATCTACACGCTGATCAGAGGACTGGCAAATGATGGCCTTTCCATCATCCTGCTGACGGAGGATCTGCTGGAACTGCTCGGAATGAGTGACCGGATCCTGATCACCAGGAACTTCGCCATCAGCAAGATCTTTGATGAAAACAATGACCTGAAGGAAGAGGATATCATTGGTTATATCGTTTGATACCAGAAAGCGAGATGGAAAAGATGAATGAAAATGCAAAAAAACCGATTCAGATCCGGAAGTATTTCCCGTTTATTCTTCTGGTGATCCTGATCCTGATCTTTACGATCGGCAACA
>CACYEU010000113.1 GCA_902773445.1 uncultured Lachnospiraceae bacterium
ACCTTGACCACACAGCCGACATTGATCTTGCGCGGCTTTCCGCGTCCGCCTGCCACGACTTCGGCATTCTTGATCAGATGCTCGATCTCCTCGATCCTCGCCTCGATCTTGCTCTGCTCATCCTTCGCCGCATCATACTCGGCATTTTCCGCCAGATCACCCTGTTCTCTGGCTTCCTTCATCTTGGCAGCCACCTCTTTTCTGCGGACGACTTTCAGATTCTCAAGCTCATCCGTCAGCTCCTTGAGACCGGCTTCTGTGATCAGTTTCTTTTGCTCATCCATTGACTACACCTTCCTCCTAATATGCGCTATACACACATACCACGATATTCTATCTGATAAGACGGTCATTGTCAATTGTAAACCGCCCTGGATTTGTTGTTTTGAGCCTCTTTTAACAGGCTGTTATGCGTGCTGATTGGTCGGTTTTCCGGAATCTGATAATCCGACCAGTATATTTCCCTGATTCAGCGTTGTTTTGATCCTTTTTGCTGGGCGTTTTCCTGAAATTTACAGTTACAACCAGCATTTTTTCCAGTTTCGGCGCTTTTTCGTTGGTTGTTTTCCGGAAATCATTGGTCACAACCAACGTTTTTCCTTCCCGGACACAGTTACAATGCTAAAATCGATGGTTGTTTTTCCGATATCTGCAATTCCGACCAACACTTATCGCCTGACCACATCTTCAACGACTTTCGCGAGCTCGTCAAATGTCGAGACCGAGTGGATCCTGTCGCGAATTCGTGCGGCATTACGCATTCCCTTAAAATACCAACCTCCGATGCCGCGCATCCGGACAATCCCCATCGGTTCGCCGTGCACCTCGACAGAGCGCCGCGCCTGCTCAAGCAGCATCCGGGCTTTGTCTTCGAGCGTGATCCCGGTAAATGTCCCGGCATCTGCTGCGATCAGCCGTCCGAAGATCCATGGGTTTCCGATCGCCGCGCGTCCGATCATCAGTCCGTCGCAGCCGGTCTGTTCGAACATCGCGCGTGCCGACTCCGGATCTTTGATATCGCCGTTTCCGATCACGGGGATCGAAACAGCCCGCTTGACGGCAGCGATTGCATCGAGGTTGACACTGCCCGAGTAGAACTGTTCGCGAAGTCTGCCGTGGACCGTGACCGCATCAGCTCCGGCCTGCTCCATGCGGGCTGCAAAATCGGCCGCGAATTCTCCTGATGCTATGTGTTCCGGTATGTTGGTTTTATCCCGTTTTCCGCCGATCCCGATCCGCATCTTGACAGTCACAGGGCATTTGACCGCGCGTTTGACAGCTGTGACGATACCGGCTGCGAGTTCCGGGTCTTTGAGGAGCGCGCTGCCGTCGCCATTGCCGACAACTTTCGGAACGGGACATCCCATATTGATGTCGATCAGATCAAATCCGAGCTCTTCGACCGTTGCGGCGGCGCCTGCCATCACATCGGGTTCATGACCGAAGATCTGGACCGCGACCGGCTTTTCTTCCGGTAAATACCGGAGCAGCTCGTAAGTGGTCTTGTTCTTCTGCTCGAGGGCTTTCGCGCTGATCATCTCGGTGCAGACAAGCGCTGCGCCCTGCTCTTTGGCGATCGTCCTGAAGGCGATATCACTGATTCCGGCAAGCGGCGCTAAAAGAAACCGGTTCGCCAGTGTCAGCGAACCGATCTGAAGCTTCGTTGTATCTGCTGCTTCCATGGTTCCTCTAATCTGTTTCTGCATCATCGGGATCATCGTTCCGGTCAATATCCGAAAGGTCATCCCACTCGGCATTGGCTGCTTTGAGAAGTTCCGCAAGGCGGTCATCTTTGCCGGCGAACTTGAGCTTATAATATGTCTCGAGAGACTCGAACAGTTCTTCTTTTTCGCGGTTCAGCTGACCGATCTTCAGACGACTTCCGATCTCGTCGAAGAACGGGTCTCCTTCCTGCCAGGTGACCTGCATTTTCAGCCTGCCTTCCTCATCAAATCCGAGCGTAAAGATCCCTCCGACATCCTCAGTGTAGAGTACGGACATCACTTTCAGCTCATCTTTGACAGCACTCGGAAGTCCGTCAAAGTCCGGATTTAAATAATACTTTTTGATATAGGAATTCGCGGCGCAAAGAACGACCGGAAGGACCTCATATCTGGCTGCTTCGCGGCACATCTGGTGATTCTCCTCCATTTACAGTGATCACAGTCTCCGCTGTCTGGCTGCTTCAAATGTCACAAGTGATGCGGCGATCGCGGCATTTAACGATTCGATCCTGCCGCGCATCGGAATAATGATCCGCCTGTCACAGCGATCGAGCAGTTCAGGGCTGACGCCGTGACTCTCGTTGCCGATCACGATCGCGCACGGGCCGGTGTAATCGACTTGATCATAGGCCGCATCGGCTTTCAGATCGGTCGCGTACATGCGGATCCCGGCTTCCCTAAACTGTGCGGTCATCGCATCAAGCTCTCCGTCGTCTTCGAGCGTCAGAACAGGCATCCGAAACAGCGCGCCCATCGCGGCGCGGACAACTTTCGGCTGCCATACATCGGCGCTTCCGGGACTTAACACGATCCCGGTCACTCCCGCGGCTTCGGCCGTCCGGATCATAGTGCCGAGATTGCCCGGGTCGCTGATACGGTCAAGAAGCAGGATCAGCGGTGCCGGTGCGCCGGTGTCGGAACCAGTGACGTTCGAGGCGCCGGTGATCTGCTTCGCGTCTGCTTCATGGATCCGCGCGATGCACAGCACACCCTGCGGCGTCTTAGTATCGCTGATCCTGGAAAACAACTGATCGTCAACAATACAGACCGGCCGCCCGGCCGCGTCGATCTCTTCTGCATGCGCTTCATAGTATGACTTTGAGACATAGATCTC
>CACYEU010000114.1 GCA_902773445.1 uncultured Lachnospiraceae bacterium
ACAACTTACTCTAATCACTACGACTTCCTTGTCATCGGCGCAGGCGCAGCCGGTATGGCCTCCGCGCTGACGGCAAATAAGAGCGGAAAATCCGTCTTGCTCGTTGACCGCAATCCTTCTCTCGGCGGCATTTTAAACCAGTGTGTTCACGATGGATTCGGTCTCGGATACTTTAGTGAAAACCTGACCGGAATTGAGTATTCGAAACGTTTCAGTGACTTAATTAATGATTCAATAGCTTCATGCAGTAATCAAGCAGATGATTGTTCATCGGTATCGGCCTCTCTGCACTTATCTCTCGATACAACTGTTGTCCGGATCGACCCGGACCGGCGCGCGCTTCTCAGTTCTAAGAGCGGTCTGCAGCAAGTATCATTTGATCAGTGTATTCTTGCGACCGGCTGCCGCGAACGTGCCATCGGATCACTCGGCATCTGCGGTACCCGTCCGCACGGCATTTACACAGCCGGCCAGATGCAGAAGATGATCAATATCGACCACCTTGATACCGGCCGTGATATCGTGATCCTCGGAAGCGGCGACATCGGGCAGATCGTCGCCCGGCATCTCGCGATGAACGGCAAAAATATCATCGCGATGGTTGAAAAAGAAGACCACCCGGGCGGTATGAAGCTCAACCACGACCGCTGTATCAGGGCTCATCATTTACCGCTGATTCTGCGCTCGACGATCGTTGAAATCATCGGCGAGCGCGATCTTGAAGCTGTTGTCGTCGAGAATCTCGACACAAAAAAACGCACCACACTTGCGTGTGATACGCTGATAACCGCGGTCGGTCTGATCCCCGAACGTGAACTGATCGCAGACCTGCTACCGGACGGATCGATGCCGCCCTGGCTTCATGCTGTCGGCAACTGCGATTATGTCCATGAAATCGTCGACAGTGTCTCTCTCGAGTCCGAAAAACTCGTCGAATCCCTCGTCATTTAGCCGTTCGGGCATTCTGACGTAAAATCAACCCCCTCCGGAAATACGCTTGACAGTGATCTCATCGCCCTCATTGAGCGTCATTTTGGAAAATGTGATCACCTGAAGCTGTTCTCCGTTGAGTTTGACCATCGCCCGCCTGTAACCGAATTTCTGCAGGAACTGTTTTCCTGTCGTTCCTTCGGGCACTTCCGTCTCTTCGCCATTGTGAAGAACTATCATGGGATTCTCCTCTCTGCAGACTCTGCTGTTCCTGTACAATGCAGGACATTTCCTTTTTATAAGCCGATATACTCTGCGTAGACAGCCCGCGCGCGCTTTTCATCACTGACATGTTTGATGATCGCGCGGCCGGTCTTGAACAGCTTGATCTCGACATCGCCGTCGTCAAAATCAAGTGTGTATTTAGTATACTTCACTTTTCCTCTGTTTTTAAGCTTTTCGGCGTATTTTTCAAAATCGATCTCACCCTCGTTCGACGGTACGATCTGCATTGAATCTTTGCCGCACATACTGACCGTCTGTGCCTTTGACGCCTTTCCGTAGAAACTGTATTCGCCCCTGCACACCGGGCATTCCGGGTCTTTTTCGACTGTAAATGTGTCAAAGCTGTTGTCCCAGAGATCAAAAGAGATCAGATCGCTGCGCACAGAATCGGCATCCGTCAGTAGTTTGAGCACCTCCGCGCACTGCAAAGCTGCGATCATCGATACCGTCGAGCAGAGCACTCCCTCTGTCGCGCAGGTCGGGGTTTCTCCCGGAATAAACTCTTCATCCCCGATGAAGCATCGGAAGCACGGTTCCTCTTCTCCCGGAAGAAAAACTTTGACCATGCCGGATGCTGCCAGGGCCCCTCCGTATACCCACGGTTTCTTCAGAGCATGACAGGCCTCGTTGATCAGCAGACGTGTTTCAAAACTGTCAGACGCGTCGACTACGACATCGACATCAGAAAGGAGCGAATCAGCATTGCTGCCGTCGAGGATCGTAATGCGGTCTTCCACTTCGATCTCACTGTTCACGCTTCCGAGATACTCTTTCAGAATCACTGCCTTAACGCGCTCGTTCCGGGCATCTTCCTCAGTAAACAGGCTCTGTCTCTGCAATTCAGAAATATCGACATAATCACCGTCGATCAGGCGGATAAAACCAACGCCGGCCCGGGCCAGATTGTTGGCCACTGCCGTACCGATCGCAGACATTTCAATGATTGCGACACGCGCTTTTTTCAGTTTTTCCTGTCCTTCCGGTCCGATTCCGTAAAAAATCTCCTGACGGCCGTACCGGGACGATTGCACTGACATCAAATCTCTCCTCTGCTGATAATACCGACAGCCTCGATGCAGGCGTCAATTTCCTCGTCTGTTGTAAAATATCCCGGGCTGATGCGCACCGTCCCGCCCTTATCGAGCGTTCCGATCGTCTCGTGCGCATACGGCGCACAGTGCAATCCGCTTCTGACTGCGATACCGAAGATCTGGTCCATATAGATCGAAGCATCCTGAGGCTCAACGCCCCCGATCGTGATCGATACGACTGCCCCGCGGTTATGTCCCTGAGCACTCAGAATATTGACATTGTCGAATTCCCTGAGCCCGTTCAGAAGTCGCTCAGTCAGCTCATGTTCTCTTGCACGGATCTGTTCGACTCCGGTCTGCAGGATGAATTCGACAGCCTTGCCGAGACCGGCGATGCCGGGGACATTGAGAGTCCCGCTCTCATAGCGCTCAGGCCTGTCCTCAGGCTGGTGAAGCAATTCCGACTTTGTTCCCGTGCCGCCTGTGATAAACGGCTCCAGATCGATCTCAGGGCTGACATAGAGCCCTCCGGTTCCCTGCGGCCCGTACAAACATTTATGACCCGGAAATGCCAGCAGATCGATCTTCATCTTCTGAACATCGATATCTCTGACTCCCGCCGACTGTGCGGCGTCGACAAGGAATGGGACGCCCCTTCTGCGGCAGACCTCTCCGATCGCCGCAATATCATTGACGGTGCCTGTGACATTTGAAATATGCGTGCATACAACCAGCGATGTATTGTCCCTGACAGCTGCTTCAACCGCTTCCGGATCGATGCCGTTCTCAATATCGGCGTTGATCTTCGTGACCTCCACTCCTGCGTCTTTCAAATGCTCAAGAGGTCTGGCAACTGAATTATGCTCCAGTGACGAAGTGATCACATGGTCGCCGGGCTTAACGATCCCGCGGATCGCCATATTCAGCCCCATGGTCGTATTATTTGTAAACGCAATCGTCTCCATGCTCTCGGCATGAAACAGACGGCTTAAAGCAAGCCTGGTCTCCGCGACCGCCTCGCCTGCTGCCAGTGACAGACCGTGCCCCGAACGCCCGGGATTCCCCGAAAGTGCTCTGAGCGCGTGATCGGCCGCCGTGTAGACGGCTTCCGGTTTTTTAAATGAAGTTGCCGCATAATCCAGATAAATCATACGAACTCCTTGATCTTCTGTGACATTTTTACGGTATTTGACTTGTTGATGCGTCTTGTATTATTTTATCATACCCGCATGTTTTATCATACCCGCATGGCCAATTCTATCCTCTGAGCGACGGACAAGCACATGTCAAGTGTCCCGGCCGGGTCTTGATTCCTGCAAGCAGGTTGAACAAGCTTGTATGTGCCTATGCATGATCAGTCGGCCTTCAATGCAGCTGAGTATTTGGGAGCAGAATCTCTGAATTCGCAAAAAACCACTACGGAAAGTAGTGCAAAATCCAAACTGCCTCTGTTTTACACTACCAAATCGGACAATTTGGTAGTGCATTTTTTCATTTTTTAAGATATTTCACTACTTTCGGTAGAGCAAAAAACCAATAATTCCCGGTTTGCTCACCAAAACGCCCGCCGGTCATGTACGAACCGGCCATATAATACTCTCGCCGATCATATGCAAACCAGCCACAACATAAATCCATGAAAGGGCTGCCGCCGGACGGCAGCAGCCCTGATTTCCTATAAGACCTGCTGAGACTTATGCATTCTCTTTCGGGTTGTCTCTGCAGTACTCAAGACTCTCGATGAAGTCTTTGCCCAGGAAGTACTTCTCGGGCGGAGTGATCGTCTCGCCGGCTGCGAGTTTATCGAGTCCGGCCTTGATCTTGTCTTTTGTTGCCGGCAGTTCATAGATACGAACGCCGCATGCGTTGTTGATCGCATTGATGACTGCCATATGGCCTGAAGACTGGAACGCCTCGGATGCTCCTGATGAACCCCACGGTCCTTCCTCTCTCGGATGATCCATGTGATGCAGTGTGAAGTTATCCGGGATGTCCTTGATCTGGTCAACGCCGGCACCGATCATATTGGCATGTTTTTTGACATCATCATAGTTCTCAGTCAGAGCAAATGAGATCGAATGAGCGAGTCCGCCGTATGCCTGACCGTTGACAGCGTCGAGGTTTCCGATGTTGCCGACATCATCGACACTGTGATAGCCGATGCAGGTCGCCTTGCCGGTCTTGGTATCGACCTCGACCTCAGCACAGAACAGACCATATGTATAGGACGGAGTCGGATCGCCTACGCCGGTGTTCGGATCCAGGTAAGACAGGTTGCCGTACTCTTCCGTTGCGAATGAGCCGTTGTACTCAGTCGGAATGCCTTCAGCGACCATTTCGTCATAAGTTCTGTAGGAGCCGTCTTCCTTGCGGCGCGCGTCAAACAGCGCGTCGACAGCCTTCTTTGTCGCCTGGCCGTTCATGAAGTGTGAACGGGAGGAAGCGGAGAATCCGTGGTCGGGAGCCTGACCTGTATCGTTCTGGACGAGCTTGATCTGATCCCATTTGACGCCGTACGGCTTCAGAGCTTCATAGGTGACGGTCAGAGAACCGATATCACCGCCCTGTCCGAGTTCCTGCCAGGTGTCATACTTGGTAAATGTTCCGTCCGGATTGAATCCGACTTTGACTTCACAAGCGTCGAACGGACCTTCTGTGACGTTGTAACCGCCCCATGCAAGGCCGACACCGCGGCGGACCTCAGGCGTGTCATATTTCTTCGCGTCTTCAACAGCCTTGTCGTAGATCGGCTTCATGACCTTCATCATCTCTTCCATCGGATAATGCTTGTATTCGCAGCTGTTGATATTTGTCTGTCCCTCGCGGGCGATGTTGCGCCATCTGATCTCAAACGGATCGATACCGGTCTTCTCGGCGAGCATGTCGACCAATGCCTCACCGGCTGTATAGATCTGCGGTGAGCCGTATCCGCGGTATGCGATACCGAAGCTGTGGTTCGTGTTCGCAACTTTGACCATGCCCAGGGCATTCGGTACATAGTACGGGAACATCATGAAACGTGCCGGACGTGTTGTCAGGTCGTCACCGAGATCCCAGATACGGCCGTGGTCAAGACCGCACTCGAACTCTGTCGCGATGAACTTGCCGTCCTTATCGCAGGCAAGACGTGCATTGGTATGAGCCGGGCAGCGCTTTCCGCTGTATGCCTGGTGCTCTTCCCATGTCATCGACAGTGCGCACGGCATGCCTGTCGCCATCGTCGCCATAACACAGAGCGCGTAATCGCCGGGCCACATGGACCAGCCGAATGATGCGCCGGTCGGGTTCATGATCATGCGCAGTTTCTCAAGCGGCTGACCTGTGATAACGGAGACATTGTACATGTTGCCGTACAGGCCCTGGCTCTTGCACTGGACGCAGATCGTATCGTCTTCATCATAGTATGTCTGGATCGTGTCGCCCTCGATCGAAAGGTGCGGCTCACGAGATGAGTAGAAGCTTCCTTCCACACTGTACTCAGCTTCATCGATGATCTTCGGAACATTCCAGGAATCTCCCTTGTGAACCGGCTGCATACAGTAAACGTTGTCTGTGTCTTCGATAATGCGCATTGCGTCGGGCGCTGCCGCTGACGGGAAGTCGAGATAAGCCGGAAGCTCTTCGATCTCCACCTTGACCTTCGAAGCTGCCTC
>CACYEU010000115.1 GCA_902773445.1 uncultured Lachnospiraceae bacterium
AGATTCTGGATCTGCCGCGGCACGGTATAGACCGCGTTCTGAATATTTTCAGCGAGCTGCGGAATCAGCAGGTTGAAGACCAGAAGGATGATCGCGATCAGGACCAGCAGCGCAAAGATCACGCTGATGATGCGGGCTACGGTATTCGGCCGTTTGAATTTTGTGTGCTTTTTCAGCAACTGCGTCAGTACACGGTCATAAAAATTGACAAACGGTGTCAGCAGGTATGCGATCGCAACACCGTACAGAACCGGTCTTAGCGCTGCCAGCGCGTGACCGATCCCCTTGAAGATCGTCCCGAGCCTGTAGAACAGGAAATAGAATGCGATCGCCGCCGCAATAACGACAAATGTTCCCAGCCCCTTTTGGAACTGTTCCCGCAGTGCCGAACGGCGGTCGCTGACCAGTTTCGGTTTTTCATCATAATAATTCGTCTCTTTTTTATTCTGATCTGCCACGATCTTCTCCTCTGTCAGACAGTCGTGTCTGAAACGATTTTATTTCTTGTTCTGGACTTCGATCGGTTTGATTTCCTTTGTTCTGATCTCTTCCAAAATGGCCTCTTCGAAACTTTCAAGTTTCTTCGCGCCCTCGTCGCCCTTGAAGCGGCTCCGTACCGAAACAGTCTCTTCAGACTGTTCTTTCTCTCCGACGATCAGCATATACGGAAGTCTGTCAAGTCTGGCCTGACGGATCTTGTATCCGATCTTCTCGGAACGCGTGTCGGCCGTTGCCTTGATCCCGGCATTTATCAGATGCTCTTTGACCGCTGTTGCGTAATCATTGAACTTGTCGGAGATCGCCAGGACTCTGACCTGCTCCGGACACAGCCATGTCGGGAACTGACCCTTGTATTTCTCGATCAGCCAGGCCAGTGTGCGCTCGTAACAGCCGATGCTCGTTCTGTGAATGACATACGGGCGTTTCTTGTCACCGTTTTCATCGATGAAATACATATCGAAACGCTCAGCAATAAACTTATCCATCTGAATCGTGATCATCGTGTCTTCTTTGCCGTAGACGTTCTTCGCCTGGACATCGAGCTTCGGTCCGTAGAAGGCTGCTTCGCCCTCTTCCTCATAGTAGTCAATACCGAGGTGATCGAGCATACGGCGCATCAGGTTCTGCACGTCATCCCACTCTTCGGCCGTTCCCATATAATTATCGGGATTCTTCGGATCCCACAGCGACAGCCGGTAGGTCACATCCTCCTCGAGACCGAGCGTCTTAAGGCAGTAACGCATCAGTTCCACACAGCCCCTGAATTCTTCCTCCGCCTGATCCGGGCGGATGATCAGATGGCCCTCAGAGATCGTGAACTGGCGCACACGCGTCAGGCCGTGCATTTCACCGGCCTGCTCATTTCTGAACAGTGTCGATGTCTCGCCGTAGCGGCAGGGCATATCACGGTAGCTGTGCTGAGTCTGCTTAAAGACAAAATACTGGAACGGGCAGGTCATCGGACGCAGGGCAAATGTGTCTTTACCCTCAGCATCGTTTTTCTCCTCGTCGCCGAGCAGGAACATGCCGTCCTTGTAGTGAGCCCAGTGATCAGACAATTCATACAGTTCACGCTTAGCCATGAAAGGTGTCTTTGTGCGCATATAGCCGCGGCGAGTCTCTTCATCCTCGATCCACCGCTGCATCGTCTGAATGATCGCGGCACCCTTCGGCATCAAAAGCGGAAGGCCCTGGCCGATGACATCAACTGTCGTGAACAGTCCCATTTCACGGCCGATCTTATTGTGATCGCGCTGCTTGATCTCCTCGAGATAGTCGAGATATGCCTGCAGCTCATCCTTTGTCGGAAACGCGGTTCCGTAAATACGCGTGAGCATCTGGCGGTGTTCGTCGCCGCGCCAGTAGGCGCCTGACGAAGAGGTCAGTTTGAAATGCTTGATCTGCTTGAGATTCATCAGATGCGGACCGGCACACAGGTCGGTAAATCCTTCCTGTTCATAGAATGAAATGACCGCGTCCTCGGGCAGATCCTCGATCAGCTCAACTTTGTACGGTTCTTCAGCCTCTTTCATCCTGGCGATCGCCTCATCGCGCGGCAGGACATACTTGCGCAGTGCCGATCCTTTTTTTACGATCGCTTTCATTTCTTTCTCGATCGCGCGGAGATCTTCATTTGAAAACGGCGCGTGCTCAAAATCATAGTAGAAACCATTCGCGATCGAAGGTCCGATCGCCACTTTGGCATCGGGAAACAGCCGAAGGACTGCCTCGGCCATCACATGCGATGTTGTATGGCGAAGTGTCGCGAGTCCGTCCGGATCCTTAGTCGTCAGGATCTCAAGCGAACAGTCTTCTGTCAGCGGAGTTCGAAGATCGGTCACTTTTCCGTCCACTCTGGAGACCGCCGCATTGCGCGCAAGGCCTTCACTGATATCCTGTGCGACTTCAAAGACCGTGATTCCGGGCTTGTATTCCCTCACGCTTCCGTCCGGTAATGTTACTTTCATCTTCTTCCCTCTTTCTACCGGATTATCACAGCATCCGGTGCTCTTCCTTCGCCGTAAATGACGTTCCTTCCATAAATGCTTTTAACTTTGCCGCATCAAATAATTCCAGTTCATGCTCGCCGGCCAGGCTCTCGAGATGATGTGTCAGCTCATGCCGCAGCACCCGCCTGAGTTCGCGCCGCCAGATCTGTTCCGAAGCACCCCCGAGAGATCTCGACAATGACCCGTAAAACAGGACGATCATGCGGCCGGTCTGATGGTGATAGCGGTACTGCCCGAGCACCAGCAGATGCCTGTCCGGCACACGCGTGTCATAACAGACCTGGTCGAGAAGCGATATTCCGCCGTTCAGATCTTTGAAATAATCCTCCGGGATCTCATCGATCAGCTCCGAAAGCATCGCGCGGACTTCTTCGATCGCCGGTATCATGAACGTCCGCAGCAGTGTTTATACTTTTTGCCGCTTCCGCACGGACACGGATCATTTCTGCCCGGTTTCTTCTCTTTGATCACGGTGCCCGACAGTTTCTCTGCCCGGTAAAGTTCTTTCCGCTCATCCTTTGACAGGATCGCGTCCCATTCAGGCAGATTGTAGAGCCAGTCCGCCTTTGCCTTGACCATATTGCGATAGAGTTTTTCGGTGTCAAATCCGAGCTGGACCTTTGTACTCTCTTTCAGGTTCTTAAGCTTGTTCGGTTTCTTCAGGCTCTCATCGATCCCGTCGAGGAATCCGGCCATCTCATAGACCGAGATACCATATTTCTCAGCCAGTTCGCTGACCGTACCAGAGACAACAGTCTCCGGATCTTTCAGCAGTTCGATATAGACCTTTTTCTCTTTGGCAAAATAGTCATCCCAGATCTTCTTGAGTCTGGAAGGCGCCATGTTTTCGTCATAGACGCTCTCGCGCCACTGTTCGAGCAGTCCCATTTAAGCCCCTCACTTTCTGACTTCAGTATATCTCCTGCCTGTTACAGCAGCGTGATTCCGGATGCCTCAAGCTCCGCTTCCTGCTCAGCCGGCCACAGCGATGCCTGAACTTCGCCGATATGCGCTTTTCTCAGGCAGTACATGCAGACGCGTGACTGTCCGATGCCGCCGCCGATCGTATACGGAAGCTTGCCCTCAAGCAGTGCCGCGTGGAACGGGAGTTTCGCGCGGTCTGTGCAGCCTGCGATCTCAAGCTGCCTCTTAAGCGCCTCCTCGTCGACGCGGATACCCATCGAAGAGATCTCAAGGCCGATATCAAGGAGCGGATAGTAGACGATCAGATCACCGTTCAAGCTCCAGTCATCATAGTCCGGTGCCCGTCCGTCATGCGGTTTTCCCGAAGCCAGCGCGCCGCCGATCTGCTCAACGAAGATCGCGCCGTATTTCTTCGCGAATTTTCGCTCTCTCTCATGGCAGTCGAGGTCCGGATAGGCATCTTCGAGTTCCTGGCTTCTGACAAATGTGACTTCGTCGGGAAGCATCGGCTCGATATAGTTGTAGCGCTCCGCGACATGTTTCTCAGTCTCCTTGAGCGTCTCATAGACCTTGCGCACGTGGTAGCGCAGTGTCTCGACATTGCGCTCCTGCTTTGAGATCACTTTTTCCCAGTCCCACTGATCGACATAGATCGAATGGATGTTGTCGGTGATCTCGTCACGTCTGATCGCGTTCATATTGGTGTACAGACCTTCGCCCGAATGGAATCCGTAGCGCTTGAGCGCATAGCGTTTCCACTTGGCCAGCGAATGCACGATCTGTGCCTCGCAGCCGTCCTGCTCTTTGATGTCAAATGAGACCGGGCGTTCGACGCCGTTTAAGTCGTCATTCAAACCTGTCTCCGGGCGCACAAAATGCGGTGCCGAAACGCGCATCAGATGCAGGTTCTTTCCGAGCAATGTCTGAAAATACTCTCTTGTCTCTTTGATCGCCGTCTCCGTCTCGCGGATCGTCAGCGGCGAACGGTACTCTTTCGGAATAATCAATGCCATAATGTCCTCTTTTCTACTTGCCTGTCTCTTCTTTTTCTCCTGTCTCTCCTCCGTCGACGATATCACCCCGTGCCGGTGTCAGCATTTTCGTGAAGAAAATGATCAGATAGAACATGATCGGCAGCAGCAGTGTTGAGACAACTGACACACGGAATGCAGATGTCGCCCACGGCGCATCGATCAGTGCGAATACAAGTGTTGACAGATACATCAGCACAAGGATCGCGATAATGATCCATGCCATGATCTGTTTCGTCCTGCGTTTCACCTGACCGCCCCTTTTAGCGGAGACTCCCTGTAAATGATATCTTCTCTCTTTGGTCCGTTAGAGATCATCGTGATCGGATAACCGATATGCTGTTCGGCAAATTCGATATAGTTCCGGCAGTTCTCCGGCAGATTCTCATAATTCCTTATGCCGCGGATGTCGCTCTTCCATCCGGGCAGCACCTCCAGTACGGGTTCGCATTTCTCAAGATCGGCTGTGACCGGAAAATCGGTCGTCACCGTGCCGTCCGCCTTTTTGTATCCGACGCAGACGGGGATCTCGTCGAGATAACCGAGTACGTCGAGTACCGTAAAGGCAACGTCCGTCGCGCCCTGAAGGCGGCAGCCGTAACGCGAGGCGACACAGTCGAACCAGCCCATCCTGCGCGGACGTCCGGTCGTTGCGCCGTATTCTCCGCCGTCACCGCCGCGGCGTCTGA
>CACYEU010000116.1 GCA_902773445.1 uncultured Lachnospiraceae bacterium
CGGCGCGGAATGACAAGAAAGCAGCCGCTGAGCTTGCGCTGCTCAACCGCATCAAAGAACACCTTGAAAACGGTAAGCTGATGCGCGAGTTCGAGTTCGAAGATGACGATGAGGCGGCACTGGTCAAATCCTACGCGCTGCTGACATCCAAACCTGTCATCTTCGCAGCCAATGTCGATGAAGATGATATCGCCGACGACGGCGCGTCCAACGAAGGCGTCGGAAAAGTACGCGCATACGCGGCCGAAAACAACTGCGAAGTCTTTGTGATCTGCGCGCAGATCGAACAGGAGATCGCGGAGCTCGACGATGAAGAAAAGGGAATGTTCCTTGAGGATCTCGGTCTTTCCGAAGCCGGCCTCGACAAATTGATCAAGGCCAGCTACAGGCTGCTCGGTCTGATCAGTTTTCTGACGGCGGGCGAGCCTGAAGTCCGCGCCTGGACGATCACAAAGGGAACCAAGGCGCCGCAGGCGGCCGGCAAGATCCATACGGATTTCGAGCGCGGTTTCATCAAGGCTGAGGTCATCAGCTATGATGAGCTGATCGCGAACGGTTCGATGGCCGCGGCAAAGGAAAAAGGACTGGTCCGTCAGGAAGGCAAGGAATATGTGATGAAGGACGGCGATGTGGTCCTGTTCAGATTTAACGTGTAAGTGAGGATTGAGATGGATAATTCACATTTTGTGGAATTCAAAGACGTGACAAAGATCTACCGGAACGGTGAGATCGAGATTCCGGCGTTAAACGGCGCAGATTTCTTTATCCGGGAGGGTGAATTCTGCGTGATCGTCGGTCCGTCGGGGGCCGGCAAGACGACGATCCTGAATATCCTCGGCGGCATGGAAGCGCCCACGAGCGGAAATGTTGTGCTTGACGGTGAGGACATTGCCGCTTACAAACCGAAGAAACTGACTGAATACAGGCGCTACGATGTCGGCTTTGTCTTCCAGTTCTACAATCTGGTTCCTAACCTGACGGCCGCCGAAAATGTCGAGCTCGCCGCACAGCTTTCGGAAGATCCGCTGGATACTGCCGAGGTGCTCGAAAGCGTCGGGCTCGGAGACCGCATGAGGCATTTCCCGGCACAGCTTTCAGGCGGTGAGCAGCAGCGGGTCGCGATCGCGCGTGCGCTGGTCAAGAATCCGAAACTGCTGCTCTGTGATGAGCCGACCGGTGCTCTTGACTATGAGACCGGAAAGACGATACTCGAACTCTTATACGATACTTGCAAGAAGACCGGCATGACAGTCGTGCTGATCACGCACAATACTGCGATCACCGGAATGGCAGACCGCATTATCACGATTAAAAACGGAAGAATCCTGCGAAAGTATATCAACCGCAGGCGCAGGGACATCGGTGATATCGAGTGGTAAAGAAGAATAAGCAGAAACGAATACTGAATCTGATCACGATGCGTGAGATCCGCCAGTCGCTTGGGCGGTTCTTCGCAATTTTCGCGATCATTGCGCTCGGAGCCGGTTTCTTCTCGGGGCTTCGCATCACGTCGCCTGTTTTTGTCCATTCGATGGACCGGTATTATAACAAAGCGAACTTCTTTGACTACAGGATCCTCTCGGGCTTCGGGTGGGACGACCAGTCGGTCGAAGATTTTAAGAAGATGAAAGATGTCAAGGCCGCCGAGGGCGCCTGGCAGACCGATGTGCTCATCAACGGCAAAAAAGACGAGACATCTGTCTATAAAGTCCATTCTCTGACCAAAGACGTCAACAAGGTCGATCTCAAGTCCGGCAAGATGCCGAAGAAAGAAAACGAGTGTCTGATCGACGCGTCCTATCACGAGGGATATAAGATCGGTGATACGGTCACATTCTCCGACGATAATGAAGAATCCACGCTCAAATCATTTACAGGGAAAGAATTCAAGATCACCGGCTATGCCGATTCTCCGCTCTACACAAATTTTGAGCGCGGGACGACGTCGATCGGAAACGGCAGCGTCAAAGGTTTTATTTATGTGACAAAAGACGCGTTCAAGTCGGACACATATCCCGAAATCTATGCCAAACTGAATATCGATCTCAAGATCCTTTCTGACGATTACGACAGAAAGATGGATAAAATACGCGGTGACTGGGAAGAGACAGCCGACAAGGTCGCTGTCGACCGGGCTGACCGCCTTAGAAAAATTGCTGAAAAAGAACTGGCTGACGCAAGCGCAAAACTCAAGGCCCTGAAAGCCGCGAATCAGAAACAGCTAGCTCCGCAGAAACAGCAGCTTGAACAGATCAAAGCAGGTCTGGATTCGGCATCGAGCCAGCTGGCAGGCGAAGAGCAGAGGCTGAGAGACGAGGAGGCGAGTCTCGGAGGCAAAGGCGAGAGGCTCAAGACCGTACTCGCAGAAGCCCAGGCTGCGCTCGCAAAGAAGGACGGACCGGCCTATAAGGCGAAGTCAGATGAATACAGACGGCTGGAGGCCGAGTACAAAAACTCTCAGGCAGCGATCGAAAGCGGCTGGGGCAATCTGCGCTGGAAAGAGCAGTCGATCGCGGCAGGCTATGACGAGTACAACGCCAGTCTCGCGAAATACAGTCAATTCGAGTCTCAGCTGAAGGCTAAAGAGAACGCGGTCCAGAAGGTCGTCAATGCGGCGAAGAAAAGGATCGAATCGATCAAGACGCCGCAGACATGGCTGCTTGAGCGAAACACCAATCTTGCATACGCATGTTTTGAGAGCGATTCGAAGATCGTCGGTCAGGTCGCCGGCATCTTCCCGCTGTTCTTTGTCCTGGTCGCGGCGCTGGTCTGCGGCACCACGATGACCAGAATGATCGAGGATAAACGCGGTCAGATCGGAATCCTGAAAGGGCTTGGCTACAGCGAATCAGATATAATGAACGGATTCCTGACCTACTCAGGCGTCGCGGCGATCGCCGGCTGCGTGATCGGATTTGCGATCGGCATTTTCCTGTTCCCGGCTGTGATCTGGCATGCCTACCGCATCATGTATATCGATATTCCGCTGAAATTCACATTCGACACGCTGCTGTTCGCGGAAGCGATGGCCGCAGCGCTTGCCTGTTCGCTTCTGACCTCGTGGATCGCCTGCCGGAAAGCTCTCTCCGAGAGCGCGGCGTCACTGCTCAGACCGAGGGCGCCAAAGATCGGAAAGCGTATTCTGATCGAGAA
>CACYEU010000117.1 GCA_902773445.1 uncultured Lachnospiraceae bacterium
CAAGCACTCTGCCGTGCGGCAGCATTCTTGTCAGATAAATGAACAGGAGCATGACCGGAACATAGTAGAATCCGAACAGAATGACTGCGATTTGAGTCAGTTGGTATTTCGGGTATCCGAATACCATCATAGCTGCCAGAATGATCAGAACAACACATCCGGACGCCGTGATCGAAATATGACCGTCGAATTTAAACAGGATCAGCAGATACAGCATGACAAGACCGAGGTATCCGCCGATGACCGGTACAATTCTGGCGACACGTGTTGCACGGTAAAACTCATAGAGCCCGATAGCGCTGATCGCCGCCATCAGTCCCCAGAGCACGTACCCTCCGGATACGATCGCAATGATCGCGATCAGCACGAGAATAATGCCGCTGATCAACCTTGTTTTAAACATTTGATTCTCCCCCTTCCGGTTCAGTTCCGCCGAAGCGGCGGTCACGTCGGTTATACTCCTCGATCGCCTTGATCAAATCGTCTTTTGTAAAAGCTGGCCAGGGAACAGGCGTAAAATACAGTTCTGTATACGCCAGCTGCCAGAGCAGATAATTAGAAAGGCGCTGCTCTCCGCTCGTCCTGATCAGAAGATCGGGATCAGGGATCCCTGCTGTGTCCAGATAGCTTCCGATCAGATCCTCTGTCACCTGATCCGGTGTCAGCTTTCCGTCTGAAAAATCTCTGCCCATTGCAGTGACGGCACGCCTGATCTCGTCGCGGCTTCCGTAATTGATTGCAATCGTCACATTGATTCCCGTATAGCCGGCTGACGCTTTTTCAAGTTCAATGATGCTTTTCTGAATATCTTCATCAAGTCCCGTGATATCGCCGATCACGCGCATACGCATATTGTTCTTTTCCGCCTTGACCAGACAGGTTTTCAGATAGTCGCGCAGCAGTTTCATCAGCGCCGCAACTTCGCTTTTTGAGCGTTTCCAGTTTTCAGTTGAAAAGGCATAAAAAGTCAGGTAACGGATACCGATGTTCCAAGCGTCCTCTATGATCCGCTCGACATTCTTGCTGCCCTGAACATGACCATAGGTGCGCGGCATGCCTTTTGATTTGGCCCACCGTCCGTTACCATCCAGAATAATCGCCACATGCTGTGGTACTGTCATAACCCCTCTCCCCTAAGAATGACAGGATGCAAAGACATCCGTCTGAAGTCTTAAACAGTCATCACCTCTTCAGACTTGTCCGCAACCGCCTTGTCAACCTTCTTCGAATAATCATCGGTCATTTTCTGAAGATCATCGAGCATATCACTGATCGTGTCTTCGGAAAAATCTGTGCCTTTAAGCTTTTTGATCACATCGTTGCCGTCGCGTCTGATATTGCGAAGCGCGACTTTGGCAGCTTCACCCTTTTTCTTGACGTCTTTTGCGAGATCTTTACGGCGCTCTTCTGTCAGCTCCGGGAAGATCAGACGGATATTGTTGCCGTCGACGGTCGGATTGATTCCGAGATCAGACATCTGCAGCGCTTTGTTGATCTCCGAGATCATCTTCTTCTCCCACGGTGAGATCTGAATGATGCGCGGCTCGGGAACTGAAATGTTCGCCGTCTGCTGGATCGGTGTCGGAACTCCGTAGTAATCAACAGTAATATGATCAAGTACATGCGGATTCGCTCTGCCGGCTCTGATCGAAGCCAGCTCCTGATCGAGATTCGCCAATGTCTTTGTCATCTTTGACTCACATTTTTCCAATGATTCGTGCATGGTTGTCCTCCTTATTAATCACAGCTCAAACTGTTACATCCGTTCCTGTTTTCTCACCGCGGACAGTTCTGATGATCGAATCTTCATCGCGCAGTGCAAATATCTTCATCGGCAGCTTGTTGTCACGGCACATGATCGAAGCAGTCATATCGATGACCTGAAGGTCGTTCTCGATCACTTCATCGATCGTGATCGAATCATATCTTACTGCGTCCGGATCCTTGATCGGATCAGCCGAATAGACACCATCAATATTTTTGGCGAGAAGCATCGAGTCAGCCTCGATCTCGAGCGCTCTCAGGACCGCTCCTGTGTCTGTCGAGAAATATGGATGTCCGGTGCCTCCTGCAAAAAACACGACCTCTCCGGCCCGCAGAGAAGCGTCTGCCTGTGCCCGGGAATACAGTTTGGTAAATCCGCCGCAGACAAACGGTGTGTACACAGAAGTCTTCATCCCGGCCCGTTCAAATACGTCAGATACATAGATGCAGTTCATGACTGTCGCAAGCATGCCGATCGAATCAGCCCGTGAACGATCCATCTCTTTGCTTGATCGGCCGCGCCAGAAATTGCCGCCGCCGATCACAATCGCAACTCCGACGCCGTCTTCGGTGATCTGTCTGACCTGCCGTGCAACTTCAAAACAAACCTCTTCGTCAAAACCTGTCTTCTGCCCGCCCGCAAGGGCCTCACCGCTTAGTTTTAACAGGATTCGTTCCATATGTGATCCCCTTTCGTCAAACGGTAAAACAAGCCAGTAAGTCATTCAGACCTACTGGCTTTATCATACCATGACAACTGATGATTTGCAATTATGACGGATCGATCATCTCAAGCAGGATCTCCTGGATACCGCCGCAGTGCATCGAGTCTTCATCATTGCCCTGAGCAGGTGTCAGATCGACATCAACGATGCGTGATGGTACTTCACATACACCGTCAGTCCTGGCCTGGGCGATCATTGCTCTTGCCTGAGTGATCACTTCTGCCTCCGCGCATCCGCCGCCGATCGTACCGACCATTTGTCCGTTGCCGAGGACAAGCATTTTTGTGCCGACCGTCCGCGGTGTCTGGCCGAGCTTTGATGTGATCGTAGCCATGACCATTCCGGCCTCCGCATTTTCAGGTTCAACGGCTGCCTTGACCACACTTTCGATTCCGTCATCGATCGCGCGGTTCTTTCCGCGGAGATACTGGATCAGCTCACCGACAACACTGACGGCGATCTCAGCCGGTGTCTCGGCTCCCAGCTCCAGACCAATCGGCGCGTGAAGGGCGTCCAGTTTCTCTTCCGCGACACCTTCTTTTCTCATATCGCGCTTGACATTGACCGTGCGGCCGCGGCTGCCCATCATGCCGATATAGGCATATTCTTTCGGGAAGATCGAACGCAGACAGATCTCATCGTATCTGTGACCGCGAGTCATTACAATGAAGCAGGTGTCTTCATTCGATTCGATCTGCGCGAGTCCGTTGTCAAATGAATCGCAGATCACTCTGTCCGCGCCTGCCTGCTTAGCCATGTTTGAAAACAGCGGACGGTCTTCAAGCGAAGTAACATGAAAGCCAACGATCTTTGCGATCTTTATGACATTCAATGCGACATGACCTGCACCGCAGATCACAAGCTGTTTGCGTTGTCCGAATGACTCGAGAAGGATCGTGTCTTCTCCGTCCTTGATTGCCTGTGCGTTAAACTGTGTCCGCCACAGATCAAGCAGCGATGCATATTCTCCTGCGGACAATCCGCAGACCTGATCAACATCAAGATCCTCCGGTTCTCTGTACAGGATTTCGTCGCCTGTAAAAACGATTTTCCAGATCTCCTGTCTGTCTCTGATGCAAGTCGCTGCCCAGACGCGTCCGTCCGCGATCGATTCAGCGATCTTTTGAAACAAACTGACGTTATACATTAATCTCCAACCTTTCTGAATGACAGATCCGCCTTGTCCCTGTGGACATATTTCCCAAGACCTTTCGCAATGACCTGCCCTTCTGCTGCAGCCGGTTTTCCGTGCAGGAATACAAGCTGAGCCCTTCCTTTGATCTTCATTCCTTCATATGGTGTATAGTCAACATTCTGGACCTGAGTCTCCGCTGAAATGACGCCCTCATAATCCGGATCCCAGACGACGATATCTGCATCTGAGCCCTCCGCGATCACACCCTTCTGCGGATACATGCCGTATTCTTTTGCCGCGTTTTCACTCATAACACGGCAGAATGATTCGTTCGATATTCTTCCTGTCTGTACACCGTAGGTATACATCAGCACCGGGCGGTGCTCAACACCCGGAATCCCGTTCGGTATCTGAGAAAACTCGTATTCGCCGATATGCTTGTCTGTCGCAAAATTAAAGCTGCAGTGATCTGTACCGATCGTATCGATCTCGCCGTTTTCCAGAGCTTCCCAGAGAGCGTCCTGGTCCTCTTTTTTGCGGGCCGGAGGCGAGAAGACATATTTTGCGCCTTCAAAATCCGGCAGACTGTAAAGCGAATCATCGAGGAAGAAGTACTGCGGGCATGTTTCGATCATGACCTTCTGGCCGTTTTTGCGCGCTTCTCTGGCATATTCAAGTCCGGCTTTTGTGCTCAGATGAACGATGTTGACCGGTGCGCCTGCCAGCTTCGCAATCATCAGATAGCGCTGAACTGCCTCGGCTTCGATCTCCCTGCAGTGTGCGATCGGATGAGCTTCTGTTCCTAGTTTTCCTTCTTCACGCAAATCAGCAGTCAAAGCGTCGATCATATCACCGTTCTCACAATGATTGCCGACAATGCCGCCCTCGTTTTTGACCGCTTTCAGCACTTCATAGAAGACCTCATCACGGACACGGAGTTTCGGATAAGCCATATAAAGCTTATAAGATGTAACACCCTCGAGTGTCATGAGCGGTATCTCATGATGTACCTGCTCATTCCAGTCTGTGATCGACATATGGAAACCATAGTCACACGAAGAATGTCCGTCTGCCATCTCATGCCAGCGGCTTAATGCAGACATCAGGCTCTCACCTTTGTCCTGCGTTGTGAAATCGAGAATCACCGTTGTTCCGCCTGCAAGCGCTGCTCGTGTGCCGCTGTCAAAATCATCCGCAGTCACACATTTGGAAGCCTGCATCTGAAAATGCGTATGTGGATCGATAAACCCCGGGAACAACAATTTGCCTGTGACGTCGATGACTTCCGCGTCACTCTCCCGTTCAAGAATCGCCTCAAGTTCATGATCTTCAAAGACCGTTTCGATCTTATCATCTCTGATCATTACATTCAGTTTTTTGCTGTCGGATCCCGATACGACCGTACCGCCCCTAAGAATCAATGCCGACACCGCGATCACCTCCTTTTATTATTCTCATTGTAGCAGAATCAACTATGAACTGTCGAGGTCGTTTTTCGCGTTGCATCATCTTGTTTATTGATATTGACGATATCAGATTATTGTCCTGAAAATGATGAAAAGGGCTGCCGTTAAAGGCAGCCCTGATTCAAATCAACTGTTCAGAAGTTATGTCGAATTACAGAATCAGATAGCTGTAATCTTTGATAACTGTCTCCATCACAGCGCACAGTCCGTCGCCGAGGAATGCCATATCAGCAATCGGTCCCTCTTTAACGACATCAGCGATCCTGATCTTGACGATCAGATTCTCAGCGTCTTTGACAAGGAATCCGCTGTTCTCGCTATCGGCAAAATCTTCCTCGTTCTTGAACAGTGTCCACTTATCTTTGTACGGTCCGCTGCTGTACGGGCAGAATGTCTCACAGTTGCCGCACTCATTACACATGTAATCAACATGGATGATCTGAGCCATGGCAGCGCCCGGAACTTTGATCTCGATATTTGCGCGGTTCGGGCAGACATCGACACAGTTCTCACAAACTGTCGAGCAGCTCAGGCAGCGATCGCCTTCGTTGAGGCCTTCAGCCGGTTCAGCAAGAATTCCCTTCTTCGCAACGGTCTTATCAACAGCCGCTTTCTGGGCAACATCGCGCGCGACATCTTTGCCGAGGATCGTATTCGCTGCAGCCATTGCCTGCTCCATCGCTGTGACAACCAGTTTCGGTCCGTACAGACCGTCGCCGATCACATAGACATCATCGCCGGCGCTCATTGTGACCGCATCGACCGCAGGACGGCCCTTTTCGTCGACCTTAAGGCCGGAAGCTTTATAGTAGTCTCCCGGTACCTTCTCGCCGATCGCTGCAATAACTGTATCAGCTTCGAAGACTGCCTCTTCGTCAGTCTCAATAACACTTGCGCGGCCGGATGCATCGGGCTCGCCCATCTTAGTCACGTGGCAGACGATCTTGCCATCGCCGAATGAAACCGGAGCAAACTGCTCTTTGAAGACAACGCCGTCATCGATCGCAAGGATCAGTTCGTGCTCATCAGCCGGCATATAGCGTTTTGTACGGCGATAGACAAGGTTGACTTCTTCGACGCCTGTGCAGCGTTTCGCGGCACGCGCTGTATCCATTGCGGTGTTGCCGCCGCCGATAACAACGACTTTTTTGCCGAGATCGACTTCTCCCTTCTTCGCATTGAACTCCTCAAGGAAGTCAAGTGCGTTGACAGCCTTCTGATCACCGAGTGACAATGTGCTGCGCAGTGAAGCGCCGACTGCCAGAACAACGGCATCATAGTCTTTCTTGAGCTCGTCTACCGGCGGAGCCCATGTGTTCAGCTTGACATCTACGCCAAGCAGGTCGAGGAAAGCTCCGTCTTTGTCAATGACATCCTGATCGATTCTGAAATCAGGAATGACGTTGCTGACGATACCGCCGAGGTGAGCATTCTTCTCAAACAGTGTCACCTTAGCGCCACCCCGTGCCAGATAGTAAGCTGCCGCCATACCTGCCGGGCCGCCGCCGACGACAGCGACTTTCTTGTCAGAGTCACCGAGGACTTTGACTTCGCCCTTGACAGCGTCATAGGCACTCTCAGCGCAGAGAAGCTTTGTATCACGGATCTGTACCGGGCTCTCATAGAAGTTGCGTGTGCAGGCTCCCTGACACGGATGCGCGCAAATCGTACCGGTGATAAACGGCAGTGCATTGCGCTCAAGAATGACGCGGAACGCATCTTCATACTTGCCTTCTCCGGCGAGCATCATATAAGTTGAAATATCCTGGCGGATCGGGCAGGTTGCCTCACACGGAGCCATGAAGCAGTCGACCAGCGGTACCGGATCAGCGATCTTTCTCGACGGTGCCGGTTTGATATCTTTAAGATGATGCGGATCGGTAAGCGCTTCTTTTGCAAGAGCTGTCAGCGCGTCAACATCGATGCCTTCCCATTTTCCTCTTCCGAGTTCATCAAGCTCTTTTGCCATCTGGTCAAAGCGGTTGTATCCGCCCGGTTTCAGGAGCGTAGTCGCCATCGTAACAGGCCAGATACCGCAGCCGACGATCTTTGTGATGTTGAACGCGTCTGCTCCGCCTGAATAAGCGATACGGAGTTTTCCGTCAAAGTCTTTGGAGAGCTTCGCGGCAAGATTGATCGTCAGCGGATACAGTGAACGGCCGGCCATGTACATCTCCTCAGCCGGAAGCTCGTTGCGCTGAACGTCAACCGGGAATGTGTTGGTCAGCTTAACACCAAACTGAAGACCTTTCTCCTCGCAGAGTGCCATCAGACGCTGCAGCATCGGTACGGCATCGTTGTACTGAAGGTCATCATTGAAATGGAATGCGCCGAACACCAGATAGTCATAACCCATGCTGTCCATTGTCTGTCTGGCAAAGTCATAGCCCAGAAGCGTCGGATTGCATTTGATAAATGTGTGCAGACCTTTGTCTTTGATCAGATGGTTGGCAATACTCTCGATTTCATTGGGCGGGCATCCATGCAGTGTTGAGATCGTTGCCGAATTGCAGATATCGGACGGGATCGCCTCGATGTCATCAGCTGTCAGGTTTTCAAATTCATCGACATGATCTAACAGATATGCTTTGCACTCTTTGAAAATCTCAGTATCCTTTGCCTCCATCATATTGTCGATGAATGTCTGGACCTTCTCAGTCAGAACACCGTCCAGTGTATAGCCGACGCTGATGTTGAACTGGAAACCGTCCATCCGTCCGAGTCCAAGTTCTTTGGCAAGAACATGCAGCACAAACCATGCTTTGATATACTCTTCCTGTGCCTCCGGGAGGGTCAGCTCAGTCGACCACTCGCAGTTATAGCACTCGTCATCAGCTTTGATACAAGGTTTGTTAACGCAGGCAGCCAGCTCACGGCCGTCCATCATCTGGACGGTCTTAAGCTCGAAGAAACGTGCGCCGGCAACATAAGACGCAATGATATTCTGCGCGAGCTGTGAGTTCGGTCCGGCAGCCGGTCCGATCTCTGTTTCGAGCGGACGGTCGAAAATCGTCAGCGGTTCACCTTCAGCTTTGTAGAACTTGCGAACTCCGAAGATCGTTCCGCTCTCCTTGTACTCTCGTTGAATCCATTTCACGATATGCCCGATCGGCATACAAGTCATCATATCTCCCATAACACTTCCTCCTGTTGTTTAGCCGTTAATGCTCTTCCACAGATCTGCCGCCTGCTCGCGGACCTCTGCATAAACCTTTTCCTCATCGACAACCTTGATCTCACGGTCTTTCATCAGGATCTGACCGTTGGCGATCGTTGTCACACAGTCATGGCCCTGCATACCGAACAGGATATGTCCGTTGACATTGCTGTCATTCATCTCTGTCGGCGGATTGTAATTCATGACGATCACATCGGCGGCCGCGCCTTCCTTCAATACTCCGAGCGGCGCATCAAAGTAACGGTTCGCCATTTTTGCGTTGTTCGTAAACAGCATCTGCGGGACTTCGCCCCACGCTGCATTCGCGTCGCAGAGATGATGTTTGTGCAGGACGTTGGCAACCTTCCACGACTCTGTCATATCATGTGTATAACCATCTGTTCCGAGGCCTGTCAGGATACCTCTGTGGACGAGTTCCATCGTCGGAGGACATCCGCAGGCATTACCCATGTTGGATTCGGGATTGTGAACGACCATCGTATTTGTATCTTTGATCAGCTCCATCTCATGCGGGTTGATGTAAATGCAGTGGCCGAGCAGTGACTTCTCGCCGAGAATCTTCCAGTCATAGAGACGGTCAACGATTCTCTTGCTGTACTTGTGCAGACAGTCGTGCAGATCTTCGATGCCCTCAGCAACGTGGATGTGATATCCGACACCGTCCGGTGTATGCTCGAGACATTTCGCCATTGTCTCATCGGAAATCGTGAACTGTGCATGCATACCGAACATACCGGCGATCATATCGCTGTCGTCTTCGAGAGCATGCTTTGCAAATGCCTCGTTCTCAAGGATTCCGTCCATGCATTTTTCTTCGCCGTCGCGGTCGGAAACTTCGTAGCAAAGGCAGGCGCGCACGCCTGTGTCCTTGACGACTTCCTCGATCGCAAACAGGGAATCTCTGATCTCGCCATAGCTGGCATGATGGTCAAACACGGTTGTGACGCCGTTTTTGATCGATGAGATCAATGTCTCGTACGCACACGCTTTAGTGTGACTCAGTTTCAGATGGCGGTCGATCGTCCACCACTGTCCGTCAAGAATATCAAGAAATCCTTTAGGATTGTATCCCTTGATTGCCAATCCGCGTGCAAGAGCGCTGTAAATATGCTCATGCATGTTGATGAAAGCAGGCATGATCACTCCGCCCTTCGCATCGATAAACTCTGCATCAGGATACTTTTTCTTAAGCGCGTCGAATTCGCCGACTTCCTTGATCTTCTTTCCGTCGATCACGACCGCGCCGTCCTTGTAGAACATTTTCGCGTCGTCGCGTGTGATCATTTTACCGTTACCGACAAGCAGCATAGCTACCATCCTCCTCTCTTACTAAAGGAAATCTTGTGTTAAATCAGACTTCTTGCTTCGATATAATATCTCTTCTCGTTTGCTTCACCCATCGAGAATGTCTTTCTCGGAAGAGCTCCGTCCGCGGCAACAGCCGGGAACAGCTGGAATTTATCCATCGCCGGAAGAAGGAATCCGAGATTGCCGTCTTTTGACGCCAGGTCTCTGACTGCGCTCTCGCCGTGAATATAATCGACGCTTGCGCCGTCTTCTTTGATCAGCTGATCGATGCCGGTCTGAAGAGTTCCGACCGCAAGTTTTGATGTTGTCGGAGCCGCAACAAGGATATATCCCTCTCCTTCTTCACAGACAGCTTTTATCGCAAATCCGTCAACAGGTACATCAGCTTCTTCCGAGAAGCATGCTGCACCGTTCTGCTCATTGAGGATCGCAATCAGTTTATCAAGAAGAGCTTTGCCCTTCAGTGAACCTGAGGCGAACACAACCCGGTGGATCGGTTCAAACACAATACCCGGGTCATAGACATTTTCGATCTCGCAAAGTGCAAAGCGTGCCGGATGACAAGCGATCTCGTCATCAGAAAGATCCTTTTTGATCTCCTCCCATGCAGCCTTTGCGGTCGCAAGTGAATGATTGCCGTCACCCATCGCCTGAAAGATCACATGACCTTCTCCGTAGCGTTCGACAGCCTGATCCATCAGTGTGCCAAGTGCTTCCTTCATACCGTCAAGCTTAGCCTCGGGAACAAATTTACCGGTCACATGACCGCCGTCCTGCATCAGATCCGTATCATAGATCGTCTCGAGATCAAGCTTCTCAAGCGGCTCGATCACAGTGTGATCGGGATCGTCAATCAAAATAATGATATGAGGCATCTCCAACGGCGCACCGCGGCGGATCCTGAGTCTTGGCGGAATCCGTTCAACAACCGTACCCTCAGTCGCTCTGATCAGTGACTGGGATCCCTTGTTGTAGTCATACGCCTCCAGATCGACACTGATCACAAGGCCAAGGCGGCTTCTTCCTTCTGCTTCGCGCCTGACCAGCATACAGCCGGGTTCAAGTGTTTGCAGTGTTCCGTTCTCCATATAAGCTGACATTGAGTTCCTGATCGTCTCGATCCGCGCGGGCTCATCGTCACTTCCGAGATACAGCTCCGGAAGCATCAGGTTCAGCGTTGAGGGCGCATCACCGACAATCGACTCTGTTTCCTTCCAGTATTCAGGTTGTGAAGTGAACTGATCACAGGCCACAACAGCCCATTTAGCGTAATCAGTTCCTTCTCGAGGAATCATGATCCGCGGGATATTAAATCCGAAATCTTTCCAGTCATATTTCATACCACGCCCTCCTGTTTTTTATTTTACCTGTTCTGAAAATGTACAAAGCCGGCAAGCAGTATGTCATCATACTGTTGCCGGCCTATATTGCTATAGTTACTCGAACTTATCGTAAATATGCTTGCAGATCTCTTCGCCGATGCGGTCCTGAGCCTCTTTGGTTGAGCCTCCGATATGCGGTGTCAGGGAAATCTTCTCATTGGAGAGGACTCTCTGATTTGTTGCCGGCTCAGACGGATAGACATCAAGCGCAGCTCCTGCGATCACGCCGTTGTCGAGCGCGTCACAGAGATCATCTTCGTTGATCAGACCGCCGCGGGCCAGGTTAAGGATATAAGCGGTCGGCTTCATTGTCGCAAGGTCTTCCGCAGAAATGACAGGCTTCTTGTCAGCCGGCATCGGGATGTGCAGCGAGACATAATCGGCTTCCTTCAGGATCTCCTCCTTTGTCGACTTGACATAGGATTCCGGAAGTCCGGGGATCTCGAAGATATCAAAGTACATGATCTTCATGCCGATTGCTTCCGCGCGCTTCGCAAGCTCACGCGCGATACGTCCCATACCGATCAGTCCGAGCGTCTTGCCGCCGAGCTCTGTTCCTTTGTATGCCTTCTTCTCCCATCTTCCGTCACGCATCGTATAGTTTGCGATACCGATATAGCGTGCCAGGGAGAACATATGGCCGAGAGTAAGCTCCGCGACTGAAGCGCTGGAAGCAGCCGGTGTGTTGCGGACTTCGATGCCCTTGTCTTCAGCGTATTTCACATCGATATTGTCAACACCGACGCCGCCGCGGATGATCATCTTAAGTCTGCCGGCTTCGGCTGCCGCATCGATGATCGGCTCGCGGACTTTCGTCGCGGAACGAACAACGATCACATCGACATCTTTGACTGCCTCTGCAAGCGCATCCGGCTCATAATGCTCTTCAATAACTTCATAACCTTTGCTTTTTAATTCGTCAACAGCACTTTTTGCCATACCGTCTGTTGCTAATACTTTTATCATGGTCGTATCCTCCTTATCCTGCGGTCCTTAGTGTGCTGCCGCAAATTCTTTCATGTAATCGACAAGTGCCTCTACACCTTCATACGGCATCGCATTGTAGATCGATGCGCGCAGACCGCCGACTGAACGATGTCCTTTCAGGTTTGTAAATCCCTTTTCGACAGAGCCGGCGACAAATTCCTTGTCGAGCTCGTCATTGGGTGTTCTGAATGTAACGTTCATCATTGAACGGTCGATCTTTTCAGCATGCGGAGTATAGAAATCCTGTGAATCAAGATAATCATAAAGCAGCGCGGATTTGGCGACATTGCGCTTCTTCATCTCCTCAAGTCCGCCGATTTCAAGCAGGTACTCAAGCACACAATTGCAGACATAGATCGGGAAAGTCGGAGGTGTATTGATCATCGAAGCTTTCTCGGACTGTGTCTTAAAGCTCCAGATCTTCGGGGTAATGCCCATCTCATCGCCGATCAGATCGTCGCGGACAGCGACAAATGCGAATCCGGCCGGAGCCATGTTCTTCTGAGCACCGCCGTAGATCACGCCGTAGCGGGATACATCGATCGGTTCGGAAAGGATGCATGAAGACATGTCGGCAATCAGCGGGACATTTCCGGTCTCCGGATCATAGTGCCATTTGGTTCCGTAGATCGTGTTGTTGTAGCAAATATGGACATAGGAAGCTTCGGGATCAAGATCAAGCTCGTCCTGTGTCGGAACGCGGGTGAAGTTGAGATCTTTTGTTGTTCCGGCTTCGCGTGCGCCGTCACCGATGATCTTTTTCGCTTCTTTGAGCGCTCCGCCTGAGAAATTACCGCTGACGATATAGTCTGCTTTTCCGTTTGCGGCAAGGTTCATCGGCAGTGCGGCAAAAACACCGCTCGCTCCGCCCTGAAGAAAGAGAACTTTATAGTTGTCCGGCACGCCGAGAATCTTTCTCAGATTTGCTTCACAATCGGTAATGATCTTGTCATAGACCTTAGATCTGTGACTCATCTCCATAACGGACATTCCGGATCCCTCATAGTTCATAAGTTCGCCCTGAACTCTTTTGAGAACCGGCTCCGGAAGCATGGACGGACCAGCTGAAAAGTTAAAAATTCTACCTTCTGACATTTGTAACGCCTCCTTGTATATTGATTATTTTTCTACACCTAATTCTTTGAACACCTCCAGCAGACGGTCAGGCTCAGGTACTAAGCTGATCGGCTCACCGGCTGCCTTAATGGCGTTGACAACATCTTTCAATCCGTTTCCTGTGACGATCGATACGTAGGTCGCGTCTTTGGGAACCAGACCTGTCTCGACTGCCTTTTTGAGTCCGGCAGTTCCCGCGACTCCGGCGGGTTCTCCGAAGACACCGCATGTTCTCCCGAGCAGTTTCATCGCGTCTAGTATCTCCTGATCGGATACACAGACAACGACGCCGTTGGATTCACGGATCGCGTTCAGAGCCTTTGTCGCATTGCGCGGAACACCGCCTGCGATACTGTCTGCAATCGTGTTCTCTTCCATCGGCTCCCACGGCTTATCTTCGGCAATCGCTTTGTTCAGCGGACAACAGCCCTCAGCCTGGACAGAGATCAGCCGCGGAAGCTTGTCGATAAACCCGGCTGCATAAAGATCTTTAAAGCCCTTCCAGACTCCGGCGATCGTGCATCCGTCCCCGACAGACAGCGCGACATAGTCGGTCATCTTCCAGTTGAGCTGTTCGGCGATTTCAAGAGCGACCGTCTTCTTGCCTTCCATCAGGTAAGGATTGATCGCCGCATTGCGGTTGTACCATCCGTATCGCTCGATTGCGAGCGCCGACATATTGAATGTCTCTTCATAAGAACCCTCGACACTCATGACCGTCGCGCCGAAGTTGAGAAGCTGTGAAACCTTTCCCTTCGGAGCCCGTGACGGAACAAAAATGAATGTCTTAAATCCTGCAGCGGCACTGTTTCCGGCAAGTGACGAAGCCGCGTTGCCGGTCGAAGAACAACAGATCGTATCAACGCCTGCCTCCTCGGCTTTGACGACTGCCATAGCCGAAGCACGGTCTTTCAGACTCGCGGTCGGATTGATGCCGTCGTCCTTGACATACAGTTTTTTGACGCCGAGCATCTCCTCAAGATGAGGAGCGTGATAAAACGGTGACCAGCCGACACGAAGTTTAGGCCTCGTGCCGACACCTTCGACCGGAAGAAACTCTTTGTAGCGCCACATAGAATTCTCTCTGCGGTCAGCCATATCCTCCGGTGTCACCTGGCTTTTAATGTAATTGTAATCATATTTGATGTCGAGAATGCCGCCGCATTTCTCGCAGACCGTTGTATTCGGTGTCGCCTCATATTCGGCGCCGCACTCGACACATACAGCTGAAATCACATTTTTCATAGCAATTCGCCTCTTCGATTAATGCAGTCTGATTACTTGAGCAACCCTGTTCTTTCGTTGAATTCGTTGATCAGTTCATCGACTTCATCAGCCTGTTTCTGGACTGAACCCCATGCCTTCTCAAAGTCATACCACTGATCATTCAGATCCTGGATCTCACGCGCCTGCTGCTCGATCCATGTGTAGTATTTGAGGTTATGCACGCGCTTGCGGTCAGTGTAACGCAGCTCAAGCATATTGTCAGTCTTCTGTCCGAGCAGATGAGTCTCATAGTCGACTGCTGCCATCTGTTCTGTGTACTCGCCGTCCTGATCGACCAGTTCCTGGATACGTGACTGATACATAACAGCGGAATCAGTCATAACTGTTGCGATGACATCGTGCTCAGTCAGTTCATAGTACTTCGCCATCTTGATCGCGCAGAGCATGTTCGCAATACCGGAGATTCCGAAGTAATCAAGGACATCGACAAGTGCCGGATCGACACCGCGTTTCTTAAGATATTCGCGACCGATCGGTTCATTGAAGAAGCGGATCAGTTTCTGGGAATCTTCATCATCGATATCGACGACAAGATCGGTGTTCTTGACATTGTGGATCCACGGCACATGCTTATCACCGATACCTTCGATCCTGTGTCCGCCAAAGCCGTTGTCAAGGATCGTCGGGCACTGAAGTGCTTCGCCGACACCGAGCTTCATACCCGGATACTGCTGTTTCAGGAAATCGCCTGATGCCATGGTTCCTGCGGAACCGGATGTGAAGATCGCGCCGAACAGACGGTCACCGTCTTTCTTCATATCTTCATACGCATCTCTGATCGCGGTACCTGTCACATTGTAATGCCACAGATAGTTGCCCATCTCATCGAACTGGTTGAAGATCACAACGTCGTCACGAGTCTCGCGAAGCTCCCATGTCTTGTCGAAGATCTCCTTCACGTTGCTTTCGCACCCGGGGGTGGCGATGACCTCGCCGGCGATCTTGCTGAGCCAGTCGAACCGCTCCTTGCTCATCTCGGCGGGCAGGATCGCCACGCTCTCGCAGGCCAGGAGCTTGCTG
>CACYEU010000118.1 GCA_902773445.1 uncultured Lachnospiraceae bacterium
ATATGTATCCTCTTGTCGACGTAGAGACACCTAATGTATTTCACAATCTGTTCCCCTATTCCGAGGTTCCCAAAATTGCGTTCAACGATCGTATCGTTCCGCATCATATGCCGGACGATATCTGGATCACAGACACGACATTCAGGGACGGACAGCAGTCGCGAGAGCCCTATACGACGGAACAGATCGTCACGATATATGATTATCTTCACAAACTGGGAGGACCGCTCGGGCGTATTCGCGCGTCCGAATTCTTCCTGTACAGCAAAAAGGACAGAGACGCAGTCGTCAAATGTATGGAGAGGGGATATGAGTTCCCCGAGGTGACAAGCTGGATCCGTGCAAGCAAGAAGGACTTTCTTCTGGTCAAAGAGATGGGCATGAAGGAGACAGGTATCCTTGTCAGCTGCTCGGACTACCATATCTTCTATAAAATGAAGATGACCAGAAGACAGGCTATGGAGCATTATCTGAGCATCGTAAAAGAGTGCCTGGAGATCGGCGTGGCCGTAAGATGCCATCTGGAAGATATCACCAGAGCCGACATCTACGGATATGTCATCCCGTTCTGCCTTGAACTGATGAAGCTCCGCCAGCAGTACGGCATTCCGGTAAAGGTCAGATGCTGCGATACGATGGGCTACGGCGTCAACTATCCGGGCGCGGTGATCCCCAGATCGGTGCCGGGCATCATCTACGGTATCATGGTCCACGCCGGCGTTCCTTCGGAGCTGATCGAGTGGCACGGACATAACGACTTTTACAAAGCAGTGAGCAACTCCACCACGGCATGGCTCTACGGTGCCTGCGGTGTAAATACATCCCTCTTCGGCATCGGAGAGAGGACCGGAAATACACCTCTGGAGGCGATGGTGTTTGAGTATGCACAGCTGAAGGGAAATCTCGGCGGAATGGATCCCACCGTGATCACCGAGCTGGCGGAATATTACGAAAAAGAGATCGGATACAGGATTCCGGACAGAACACCTTTTGCGGGAAGAAACTTTAATGTTACCAGAGCGGGCATTCATGCGGACGGACTGTTAAAGAACGAGGAAATATACAATATCTTCGACACCGACAAGTTCCTGAACAGGCCTGTGGAAGTCGCTGTCTCCAACACTTCGGGAGCAGCCGGAATCGCGCACTGGCTGAACACGCATTACAAGCTCAAAGGTGAAAACATGATCGATAAGAACAGCGAGCTGGTACAGCTGATGAAAGCCTGGGTCGATCAGCAGTACGATGAAGGCCGTGTTACGGTCATGTCCCGCGGTGAACTTGAAGCCCTGACAGACGAGACCTGCGAGCGCCTGGGAATCACCCTGCATAAGAGCTGAGATATTCGGAAGGAGAGAAAACGATGGCTAAAATTCAGATGAAGACACCTCTTGTGGAGATGGACGGCGACGAGATGACCAGAATCCTCTGGCAGATGATCAAGGACGAGCTGCTTCTTCCTTATATCGATCTGAAGACAGAATACTATGATCTGGGACTGAAACACCGGAATGATACCGATGATCAGGTGACGATCGATTCCGCGCTGGCGACCAAAAAATACGGTGTGGCTGTCAAGTGCGCGACCATCACGCCAAACCATGCGAGGATGAGCGAGTACGACCTCAAAAAAATGTACAAGAGCCCGAACGGAACGATCCGTGCTATCCTGGACGGTACCGTATTTCGGACACCTATCGTGGTAAAAGGTATCGATCCCTGTGTCCGCAACTGGAAGAAACCGATCACGCTTGCCCGTCATGCTTACGGTGATGTTTATAAAAACACAGAGCTGTACATCGACAGGCCGGGCGTTGCCTATCTGGTATTCCGCGGCGATGACGGAACAGAAATCGAGGAGCCGATCCAGGAATTTGAAGCGCCCGGCATCGTACAGGGCATGCACAACATGGACGATTCCATCCGCAGCTTTGCGCGCAGCTGCTTCAGCTATGCTCTCGACATGGGCGAGTCTGTCTGGTTCGGCAGCAAGGACACCATCTCCAAGACGTACGACGCGCGGTTTAAGGCGATCTTCCAGGAAGTTTTTGATACGGAATACAAGGAAAAATTCGATGCCGCAGGCCTGGAATATTTCTACAGTCTGATCGATGATATCGTGGCTCGTGTGATGAAGGCCGAAGGCGGCTTCATCTGGGCATGCAAGAACTATGACGGCGACGTGATGAGTGACATGGTTTCTTCGGCCTTTGGTTCTCTTGCCATGATGACTTCGGTCCTGGTATCTCCGGACGGTATCTATGAATATGAAGCTGCTCACGGAACGGTACAGCGCCATTACTACAAACATCTGAAAGGCGAAGAGACTTCTACAAACTCTGTGGCGACGATCTTTGCCTGGACGGGAGCGCTCAGAAAACGCGGTGAACTTGACGGCATCAAGGAGCTGGAAGAATTTGCGGACAGACTGGAAAAAGCCACGATCGATACGATCGAATCCGGCAAAATGACCCGCGATCTTGCGCTGATCACTTCGATCAAGGATCCGGTCGTTCTGAACAGCCGTGACTTCATTCTTGCTATTCGTGACAGACTGTAATACATACTGTGGTTTATCTTCATCATTCCCGGGAGAGATTGAATCGATGAAAAATAAAAGATATTTTCCAATGTTTATTGATCTTTCGGACAAAAGCGTGGTGATCGTCGGAGGAGGAAGCACTGCGGTGCGCAGAGCCCGGACACTGCTGCAGTTCACAAGGAACGTTACTGTGATCGCAAAAGATGCTTCGCAGGAACTGATCGATATGGAAAAACTGGGCAAGATCACTCTGCATCAGCGTCTGGTAAAACGATCGGATTTTCATGATGCCTATCTTGTGCTGACCGCTACGACGGACCGAAAACTGAATGATGACATCTACAGACTCTGCAAAGAAGAGGGAATCTATGTGAATGTATCCAATGACAGGGATAAATGTGATTTTCAGTTTCCCGGCATCTACATTCGCAACGATATGGTCGTCGGTGTCGCAGCAACAGGGCTTGACAGTGAAAAGGCGAGAAAGGTCAGCGCTGCCGTACAGACCGCTGTCGAAAAAACGTTGGAATCTTCCGACTGACAGAGAAGATGTTCCTTGTAGCTAAAGAGGCTTTATGGTATAATAGGGCAAAGCAGTGACAATGACAGACCGGGGAGATACCCCGGATATCTGATTACCTGATAGTGCAACAGGAGGCAAGGGATGGACAGCAAAAAGTATGTAGCGTATGTGGGCTCATATACACATGGTACAAGTAAAGGCGTCAAAGTATATGATGTTGATGTGGAGAACGGAATTCTGACCGAGCGGAGTGAAGTCAAGGTCAGCAATGCTTCTCATACCGCGGTTTCCAAGAATTATAAATATCTGTACGCGATTGAAGATGAGGGAGTTGCGGTTTTCCGCAGGGATGAGAACGGAGACCTTCATCGAATCAACAGTGTGGACATCGACGGCATGAGAGGATGTTTCCTGGCGACAGACGTGGATGGTAAGTATCTTTATGTGGCCGGCTATCATGACGGAAAAGTGACGGTCGTACATACACATCAGGACGGACGTCTGGGAAGTCTGATGGACGGTGTGTTCCACAGCGGCCTGGGAAGTGTTGCCGAGCGTAACTTCAGACCGCACGTCAATTGTGTACGTCCGACGCCGGACAACAAGTATCTGTGCGCAGTAGACAATGGCATTGACCAGATCAAAGTATATCGTATTAATAAAAGAACGAACAAGCTGGAGCTTGTAGATATCGTCAGATGCCCCAGAGAGAGCGGACCGCGTATCATTCGTTTCAGCAGAGACGGTCGTTTTGCGTATGTGCTGTTCGAGCTCAGCAATGAGATCAAGGTCTATTCGTATGACGGCAGCGGCAAGCAGCCCGAGTTCGAACTCCTTCAGTCTGTAAGTACATTGTATAAAGAGAACGATCCCGACGCGATCCACAGCGCGGCATCAGGGCTTGCGCTCGCTCCCGACAGCAAACATCTGTACTGCACCACAGCGGGCGAAAACACGGTCTCGATGTTCGAGATCGATCAGGAGTCGGGCCTGCTGACCAAGAAGTTCACGCTTCCGATCAGTGGCGATTATCCCAAGGATATCGTGATCTTCCCCGACAATCAGCATATCGCGGTAGCCAATCACGCGAGCAACACGATCACCACATTTAAGGTGGACTATGACAAGAACATCATCGTGATGAACAGCAAACCGCTCAATGTGGATCAGCCAAACAGCATCCACATCTGGGCCGTGCCGGATGAGCCGGCGGAGCCGTCGGAGACGGAGCTGCAGAATAAGTGAAACAGGAACACAGGGGGACGGTCCTTTTGTGTTTTCCCGGGAACACAGGGGGA
>CACYEU010000119.1 GCA_902773445.1 uncultured Lachnospiraceae bacterium
TCAATGAGGGATATGACATAGTATACGCACAGTACCCGCAGACGCAGTACGGTGCTTACAGAAGGATAACGAGCCAGCTCTATAACAAGATAACCAGAGCGACCGGCACAAAGCCGAAGGACGTCACGACTTCATCATTCTGCGCATGGAGCAAGACGGTCATGAACGCGATCAAGAACTACAAGAGTCCGTTCCCGTCCGCCGGAGCATATCTCCAATGCGTTACTGACAAGTTTGCAAACGTTCCCGTTGAACACAGATCGCGTCTTTCCGGACAGTCGGGATACTCTTTCACGAGAAAGCTTTATCAGTCAATGAATACGCTGACGAACTTCTCGATCATACCGCTGAGGGCAGCTTCCGTACTCGGATTCATTACAGCCTTCCTTGGATTCATCTACGGGATCGTGACTATAGTACACAAGATCATGCATCCTACGATGGTCGCCGGATATGCTTCGACGATATCGATAATGCTGTTCATCGGTGGCATCATCATGCTGATACTCGGATTGATCGGTGAGTACATAGGGCGGATATATATGACGCTGTCTAACAAACCGCAGTATGTCATAAGCGAAGTCATCAACTCTGCAGAAGAAAAGAACTGATATGAATGCATCAAAAAATCTAATAGAAATACTTGATAGAGTCACAGAAGGCGCTCTGCGTGACAGTGCCAGACTAGACGTTCTCATGTGCCTTCTTGACAATATCGCCTGCACTGAATGCGGAAGGGTACTTTTCAGAGATCACAGTGAAAAGTATCTTTCGTTTTTTAATAATGGGGAACCCGTCAAGGATATGGCCTTCCTAAGAGGTTATTTCGGACATATCCTTGAGCTCGATGACGGACACAGAAAGTCTATGTCTCACCCGGGCTCAGTCGTACTGGGAGCTCTTCTTCCCGTCTGCGCGAAGAGAGAGGTCCCTGCAGGCGATCTGCTGAAGGGCGTTATAGCCGGTTATGAGGCGGCGATCAGAGTCGGTATGTCGGTACAGCCCGGACATAAGAAAAAGGGCTTTCATACTTCGGCGACCAGCGGAACGATAGGGGCTGCTATGTCTATCGCATACGCCTGCGGATTCACTTTCGAGCAGAAGATGTGCACCCTGGCTGCTGCTGTAACATGTGCATCAGGTACTCTTGCGCTCCAGGACGATGATTCGGAGATGAAGCCTGTTAACATCGGCGTTGCTGCCGCTAACGGCGTTCTTGCAGCGCAGATAGGAAGCATGGGGCTCGCATCTCCTGATGATCCGCTCGGAGGAGACAGAGGTTTTATGAAGCTGTATTCCGACACCTGTGACTATTCATATTTCGACACGGATAATATGACAGTGACCGAGCTGCTGATAAAATCTGTCTACAGAAAAAAACACGCCGCATGCAGACACGCTCACGCGCCAATAGACTGCGCGCTCAGGATCGCCGGCGAGCATCCTGAGATCACGCAAGATGCGGACAGCATCAGAAGCATCAAGGTCGGCACGTACGATCTTGCGATCAAAGGTCATTCCGAGACCGTCTGGACCAATCCAAGCGGAGCCAGGCTCAGTATACCGTACTGCATTTCCTGCGCCTTGATGAAAGGAGATGTCGGGATCGACCGTTTCACTGAGGAAGCCGCTTCTGACGAAGTGCTTTCAAAGCTTGCCAAAAGGGTGGAAGTCTTTGAAGAAAAGACCTTTACGGCGGCTCTTCCGAACATGCGCGGCGCCCAAGTATCAATTGAAATGGCAGACGGCAATATGTATAATAGTAAGGTAGAGCACCCGCTCGGCGAGCCCGAGAATCCCTTGGAATTAGGTGATATCGAGGCAAAGGCGAAAATGCTGCTGACGCGGGCCGGAGACGAGCATCCATTGAAGACGATCGCTGAAGTGGAGTATTCCATCTTCGATGCTTCGGGGCTCTATGGTTTGATAGTGAAATAGCATCACACAAAGGAGATATCAAAAGTGAAAGAGACAAGACAGTTTTTGGAATCACTGGGTCTTCCGGGTGGAGACCTTTATTCGCTTCCTACTTCTGAAAAGCGTTTCCCGGACGGCGCTCAGTACAGGTTCGAGGTCCCGGGCATACAGTCGCCGGGAGTAATGGAGACACTTCTCAAAGAAATAGATGATTATGGCTTTTATATCCACAGGGTCACTCAGACAAAAGGCATAATGTCGCTTACAGATGAAGAAATATCCGACATGGTCAAGCTCTCGCACAAATATCAGGTGCAGCTCGTCCTCGCGATAGGGCCGAGAGCAACGACAGATACCAGCGCATCCGTGCATACAAAGGAAGGCGTCAGGATCGGATACAGGCTGCGCGGTCAGGAACAGATCGTAAGAGCGATAGAGGATGTAAAAAGGGCGTCACGATTAGGAGCGAGATTCTTCCTCGTCTATGATGAGGGATGTCTGTGGGTGCTTGCTAAAGCAAGAGAGAAAGGCATCATACCTGCCGAATGCAGATTCAAGCTTTCGGCTCATGCGGGCCTCGGAAATCCGTGCGCAGCGAAACTGATGGAGAGCATCGGTCTCGACTCGCTCAACCCTGTCAGAGATATCCAGCTGCAGATGCTGGCGGCCATCAGGCAGGCCATCGATATCAGTATAGATATCCACACGGAAAACCCGGCTTCATCGGGCGGTTTCATCAGACACTACGAAGTGCCTGAGATGATCAGGGTCGCAGCGCCGATCTATCTCAAGACCGGCGGATCGGTAGCGAAGACACACAGCTGGGACTCGACTGAAAAGGATGCCAAGGCAAGAGCCAAGCAGGTCATGCTCGTCAAGAGAGTAATTGACACATATTACCCCGAGGCGATCGGATCGCCTAAGGGATCGATCGGATAAGGATGGATACTATGAACAAAAAGACTGCAATCGTTTTGGGAGGTATAGTGCCGCATATTTCGCTGCTCGAAAAACTCAAGGAGCGCGGTTATTATACCGTCCTTATAGACTATTACCAGGATCCGCCTGCCAGGGCAGCAGCTGATATCCATCTTCCTGAGAGTACGCTGGACCTCGAAGCTGTCAGACGGGTCGCGGAAGAATACAAAGCCGAACTGATCTGCGGATTCTGCGTGGATCAGGCCATGGTCGTTTCGTGCTGCGTTTCAGAGCAGCTTGGTCTTCCCGTACCTTTCAGTTACGAATCATCGATAAATGTTACGAACAAGGCAAGGATGAAGCAGATAATGTCGGATAACGGCATTCCGACATCCAGATTCTTTATTACTAAGGATCCGGAAGATCCGAGGATAACGGATCTGTCGTTCCCGATCGTTGTCAAACCTGTCGACAACAACGGATCGAAAGGCGTCACGAAGGTCGAATCGCCGGATGAGGTCAAAGCTCCGCTCGAAAACGCTCTTTCGCTCAGCAGAGCGGGAGATGCCGTCGTAGAGGAATTCAATGAGGGCTTTGAGATACAGATAGACTGCTTCATAAAAGACGGTCAGACCAA
>CACYEU010000120.1 GCA_902773445.1 uncultured Lachnospiraceae bacterium
ATCGTTGACCCATTTGATCAGCGCCTGACATCCGGCAGCCTCTTCGATCGCTTTACATGCCGCGACGGCCGCCATCGTCGTGAACTGCGCCGCCTGTGCGGCATCGCAGTGTTCGGGTCTCAGCAGCAGACTCATATAGACGCCTGTCTGATCCGGCGAAAAAAAGCTTCTCCCGGCGCGCCCTTTTCCCTGAGTCTGATTCGCTGCAATCAGAATCGTCAGATCCGGCGCACCGTCGGCCGCCTTTTCTTTCAGAATCGTATTGGTTGATGTCACCGATGCGGCAACGGTCATTTTCTCAGACAGACTCTGATCTGACAGATGCTTTTTGATCCCTCCTGCCGAGAGAATATCTGCCCGGTCTGCCAATCGGTATCCTCTCCGTCTGACGGCTTCGATCGGATAACCCGCCGTGCGGAGCACTTCGATTGCCTTCCAGACTGCTGCGCGCGACACGAAAAGGGAGGATGCGATCTCCTCCCCCGAAATGAACTGTCCTCTATGTTCTTCAAGAAGCGCAAGCAGCGCGTCTTTTGTATTCATATACAGTCCTCTCTCCACCGGCAGTCCGCGCAGACCCGATCAAAGTGTTCCTGATCAAGCCGGCGTCCGATCTGTTCCATTATATCACAGAATCCGGCGTTTGTTTCACGAAGATTGAAGACTGATACTGTGTTGCGGTCATATCTGCGGACGATCTCCTCATCCTCACATCTGCCGTCCGCAGAACACTTCGGACAAGCCCTGCAGATATCGTCAGTTCCGTCAGTGATTTCAACAGAACATGTCGGATCTGTATAGAGTTCGGTGATGACCTGTCTCATATTGTCGACAAAGTCTTCACTGTAGCCTTTTCCTTTAAAGCCTCTTATGCAGAGCAAATGATGCGGTCTGATCCTGATCATTGCATCATCCCTGCATCTGCGGCTCCAGTATATGAGCCTTGATCAGCATATTTCTGAGAACCGGTCCGAGACATCCGACGGCAATGATCTTAATGATCGCTGTCGGAATGAACGGAACCACACAGAGTGTGACAGCACGGGCAAATGAACCGCCGGCGACTGCCATGAACCAGAGACTGCCGATCAGGTAATTGATCAGCGCTCCGACGATCAGTCCCGCATAGATCATCACCCAGGCCATAGCTCTGTTTCTTTCTGACATTCTCTGTCTGTCTGCCACGCGCATCCCTAAGCCGGCCAGAAATGCCATGAGCGGAAACGAGACGATGAATCCGCCGGTGACGCCCAATACAATGCCGGCTCCTCCCGAGAATCCGGCAAAAACCGGAACCCCGATGAATCCGAGAAGCACATAGATCAGAGTTGAGATCGTTCCTCTCTTTGCCCCGAGAACGATTCCGGCTAGCGGTACGGCAAACGTCTGCATCGTCATCGGAACTCCTCCGGGCATCGGAATGCTGATCTGCGCTAAGACTGCAATGATAGCCGTAAAAACTGCAATATAAATGATATCTTTGATTCCGGTTGACTGTCTGTTCATATCTCTCCTTCTCACTGACATAGTCTTATAGTACCGAAAAAAGTATATCGGCCACTAATTGAATTGTCAACCATTTACAAATCTTTGGTTTACATTTTGCAGCGCAGCATATCCGAGGTTGTCCGTGATTTCCGTTTCAAGGTATGGTAAACTGTAAAAAAGGCTGATCTGCAGGAGGAGAATCCTATGCTTCAAATACTGACGGCAATCGACGATTTTCTTTACTATCCGGTTCTTATCATCATTATGGCAATTGTCGGTCTGTATTTTACCGGAAAGACCCGTTTCGTTCAGATCAGGCAGTTCAGAGAATCGTGCAGACTGATCATGGAGAAGCCTGCGGATAAAGCCCATGTCTCGTCATTTCAGGCACTGATGGTCTCAACAGCTTCGCGCGTCGGTACCGGCAATATTATCGGGGTCTCGACCGCGATCTGTCTCGGAGGTCCCGGCGCGGTCTTCTGGATGTGGCTGATGTGTATTATCGGCGCTTCATCGGCGTTTATCGAAAGTACGCTCGCGCAGATCTACAAACAAAAAGATCCGTCCGGCGGCTGTTATGGCGGTCCGGCGTTTTATATCGAACGGGTCGTTAAAGGCAGACGATGGCTTTCGATCCTGTTCTGCTTCTTCCTTCTGGCAACCTATGCGTTCGGCTTCCAGATGTTGTGTTCGTTTAATCTGCAGTCGTCATTTGCGGCCTATTCATTCTATGATCAAAAGATAACGCCTGTCATTGTCGGCGGTATTCTTGCATTGCTGACCGCTTACTGTCTGTTCGGAGGCGGCAAGCGCATTGTCCGGTTAACTGAGATCATTGTTCCGTTTATGGGGCTGTTCTATGTGCTGATCTCACTGGTCGTCATTGTCGTACACATTAAAAATATCCCGCTGATGTTCTCGGAGATTTTCAGAGACGCGTTCAATTTCAGATCGATCTTCGGCGGTATTTCGGGATCCTGCATGATCTATGGTATTAAGAGAGGCCTGTATTCGAATGAAGCCGGCGTCGGTTCTGCGCCGAACGCCTCTGCTTCTGCCAGTGTCACGCACCCGGTCAAGCAGGGGCTTGTTCAGACTGTCTCGGTCTACATCGACACGATGCTTTTGTGTACCGCAACCGCCCTGATGTGCTTGAGCTCCGGCGTGCGTCACGACGCGACAACCTCGGGTGCTCCCTATGTGCAGGCTGCGATCGGTTCCGTATTCGGAAAAGCCGGTCCGATCTTTATCACGGTGGCAATGACGATGTTCGCGTTCACGACACTGCTCGGCAATCTCTACTATACCGACAATGCGCTGACATATATGAACCGCAATCAAAAGCCTTCAAAACGTTTTATGAACGTTTTCTATCTCGTCTGTGTCGCGATCATTTTTATCGGAGCGATCATCCCGATGGACGCAGCCTGGGCCTTTGCCGATATCTCGATGGGCGGCATGACGATCATCAATCTCCCCTGCTGTCTCGTTCTGTCTTCAATCGCGATCAAAGCACTTAAGGACTATGAAAAGCAGAAAAAATCCGGTATCGACCCGACGTTTCATGCCGCTTCGGTCGGTATCCCGGATGATGAAGACAATTACTGGAGAGACTGACAGTGGTCAGTCTCTTCCGTTAACAGCCAGTTTAACGACTTCATAGCCTCCGTCGTAGACTTTGTCTTTTTTGAGTTCGATGATACGCTCGCACATTGTCTTGAGAACTGACCTGTCGCGGATCAATGTATCAATCATCGCGCAGAGTTCTCTGTCATTGATGCATTCACGCGTCGCATCTCCGAGCTCCCTTGCATAGATCGCGCCATAGACTTCATGTCCTCCGATATGACGCATCATCAGTTTAGGCACCGGATAGAATGTCAGTTCGCTC
>CACYEU010000121.1 GCA_902773445.1 uncultured Lachnospiraceae bacterium
AGCTGAAACGATTGAACAGCCCGTAGAATGCCCCGAGCGGGCACAGATACCGGCAGAAGAACCTCGGGATAAAGACAGCGGCGATCAAAATCACGATCAAAACCGCCATTTTCCAGGAGAACAGAGCTCCGGCGAGCGCGCGGAGTTTTCGGTTGGCAAGCATCAGCGGAATACCGCCCTCAAGCGTCCCGGCCGGACAGATATATTTACAGAAAAATGAATCGGCAATGCCGTAAGAATTCCTGGCGACCATAGGCAGCAGAATCACAAAGACAGCGAGCACCGCGTATTTGACATAACGAGCCGGCCTGTCGATCTTGCCCGGAACCCGGATATGGCGTACAGGTATTTTACCGAGCAGATCCTGGATAAATCCGAACGGACAGACAAATCCGCACCAGAGTCTTCCGAGCGCGATCCCGAAAGCCATCAGCAGGCCGAGCACATAGAATGACAGCCTGCCACGGGCGCCGCCGAGGACATTTTGCAGTGAACCGATCGGGCATGACCCGAGCGCTCCCGGGCATGCATAGCAATTCAATACCGGAACGCAAAACGCCTTACCCGGACCGGTGTATATCTTGCCTCCGGCAAAACCTGCCGCATAACCATTTAACAGAGCTGCCGAGGCAAGCTGAATGATTCTTCTGACCTTCTGTTTCATCCGATTCCAATGCACTCCAGACAGATACGAATCCCTTTTTCAAGCACGATCTGAGCTTCACCGTTCGCGAGCCCGGCCGCGATCAAAGCAACCGCCGCCGCAAGCACTGCGACCCGGATGATACTCGTTCTGCGAATGTCAGGCTGCTGCGTCATAACGGCTCCTTCCCGATCGACTTCAGTCCCTGATTGATATAGGCAGTATAATCAGCCTTCGGATCCTTCTGAGCTCCGATCAGTTCTTCTCCGACCAGATTGCCTTCGCTGTCGACAAGGATCGTTGTCGGTGTATACATCAGCGCACGGCCGAGCGTCAGCAGATCACCGTCGGCTTTGATCAGTGTCGGTGTTTTAAATCCGGATTCCCCAACGATATCCGCGGTCGTTTCAGGTTCAGAATGGCCGTCGAGACACCAGGTGATGATCTTAACTCTGTCGGGCAGTGAATTGGCCAGCTCCGCAAGTCCGGGCATTTCTTCGATACACGGCGCGCATGTCGTCTGCCATACATTGATCATTGTCAGGTCATCGGCCAGATCTTTTTCGGTAAATGTCCCGCCGTCAAGTGTCTCGGCAGTAAATTGATTGATATCCGGCAGGCTCGACTCTCCGGCCGAACTCTGACTGTCCTCTTCTTTATCCTGCTTCTTCTCCTTCTTCTGCTGTTTCTTCGTAGATTCCTCTGCCCTTCGGGAAACGACACAGCGGCCTAGCGGATCCTCTCCCTCACTGTTATCCTTGCATGCAGTCAGTGTGGAGGCCGTTAGAATTATAATCAAGACCAAAGAAACGAATTTGATTCTTTTTAAGAACAGCACTGTTCTCTCCTCCGATTATTTTTGCTTGTAATTATCGACGATCAGATCTTCGGGATAATAGATCTTATCACGCGCGATCAGCTCCGCTTCACCGCCATTTGCCTCAATGATATTGATACAGCAGTTATACGGAACCTGATCCTGCCAGAAATTACCGGGATCTTCGTAGAGGAAATTGAGCATTGCCCTCAGCGCGCATCCGTGGGTTGCCACCAGATAAGTCTTGTCATCATCGCGTGCGATCAGCTCTTTCAGAAAATCCTGCGTCCGCGCACAAAGCTGATGGAAATCCTCTCCTCCGGGGAATCCTTCGAAGCTGAACGCATCAAAGAAAAATGCTTTGCCCTTCTTCTCTCCCATTTCCTGATATCTGTGACCTTCGAATTCACCGAAGCTCATTTCCTGGATCCGCTCGTCGATCTCGACCGGAATATCATTGCCGCTCTCCCTCAGAAGGATCTCGGCTGTTTCACGGGCCCTGACCAGAGGGCTCGAATAGCACTGATCAAAATGAACGTCCGTGAGTTCACGGCCGGTCAGCACCGCAAGATCGCGCCCGCTTTGATTGAGCGGTTCATCGAGAATTCCCTGCAGCACACCTTTTGAATTCAATCCGGTCTCTCCGTGTCTGATGATATAGATTAACACTGACTACCTCCCTGTTTCTTTGTCTTGATCGTCGCCGCGTAGGCGCTGTTGCAAAGTCCTAATACTGCCGACAGGATGAATAACGTCTCTATTCCAAGTGTTTTCCAGACCCATCCGCCGAACAGCGCGACAAAAATCGTCACCAGATGGTTGATCGACAAACCTGTTGATATCGTCGCCTTGACTTCTTCCTGATTGTCCGCCAGATCCTGCACATAGACATTTGACGCCATCGACGCAAGCGAGATCACGGCATCGAGCACATAGTTTGCGCAACAGATTAAAAACGCGATATGCATCGGGAAGAAATGGTGCGCGAATCCATAAGAAAAACAGACGATCACCAATATCAGTGTATCACTGATCATGACGATTTTGTAGCCCAGACGGTCGATGATCCTGCCGACCAGCGGTGAGGCAATATATGCGCAGATCGCCGCGACAGCATGCAGGATACTGATCGATTTTGCGCTCGCCCCGTAAAACAGCACGAGTGTATACGGCCCGAATGTGAAAAAGATCTGCTTGCGCGCTCCGTAGAACAACTCGAGCATATAGTATTTTCTGTATTTCTTATGAAAATAGAATCGGCTGCGCGACGGGTCGGGACGGCTGTCACCCTGGATCTTCATCGATGCGATCGTCCCGACTAAGATGATCGCCGCGCTCATCCAGAAGATCGGACGAAACAGCGCGGTCCGCGTTCCGAGAAGCATAAAGATCAGAATCACAACAAGGTATCCGGCCAGCGTTCCGATCTGATAGACCGCATTCTGCCTGCCCAGCGCAACGCCGCTCTTGCCCTCTTTCGCGTATTCGAGTGTCAGCGTATTGCGCATGCCAAGCTGTATATGCTCTCCGAGCGAATACACGAATATCGCCATGATGACAAACACCTTCACCGACGGCACGACAGCCTGCATCGCCATACCCGCCAGCATGATCACCGCGCCGATCTGATACAGCTTCGCGGCGGAGTATTTGTACAAAACAGCCAGGACAAGCACAATACCAAGCCCCGGCAGCTCGCGGAAGAACTCCGACACGCCCTTGTCAAATTCCGACATGCCGGCGACCTCGGCCAGATAATTATCGATCACGCCCTTGTACAGGCCAAATGACAGCGCGAACGTGATGATCGACGCAAACAGCGCCTTATAACTCGAATCCGGTTTGAATGTTTCTTTGAGTTTTGTCAGCATAGCGTCATTATATCACAACTTATGTTGAGCGTTTTTGTTGGAATCTTCATGAATCAGAATTCAAACAAACCGTCTGGCCTAAGTATCTCGCTTTTTTGTCTGATCTCGATGGTTTCTGTATTTCAACAAAAT
>CACYEU010000122.1 GCA_902773445.1 uncultured Lachnospiraceae bacterium
CGACATCCTGCCCGGCAGCGATCCGGAACGCGACTGCAGCAGTCGCATAACCCATGCCGTACGGATTCTCTTCGATGGCGCCGTACAGAACTCCCTGTTCCATATAATCATCCAGCCCTTCAGGGCTTGCGAATCCGACTGCCTGCATGTCGATCCCGTCTTCAAGCATCACGGTCAACACTGCTTTCGCAGTTCTCTCATCTCCGAGCCAGACGCCTTTTGCTTCGGGATGTACACTGAAGATAAAGCGGATAATATCACTCTCGGTCACCCGCTCAACCGGAATATCGTTCTTCGGATCCGCGTCCGCAGCCAGCACTTTTGATACAACTTTCTTCGCGCGGGCAATATCTGAACGATGATAGACATTTGCCACCCTGATTCCCTGCTGTCCGCAGGTCTTTTTGGCTGTCAGTTCCCGGCTCTTCATATTCGTCGACGTAATGTCCGATGAGAAGATCAGGACCGGTCCGCTGCCGCCTGCCGCATTCATCGCCTCTTTGAGATGCGCGACAGATTCGACCGACGCTTTGGCATTGTCTGTCCCAACCGTCGCGGCAACCTCGCGGTATGCCGGTGCCGCGTCAAATCCGACGATCTGAATTCCGTTTTCCATCGCGAGATCGAACTGAACTTCGCAGGCTTTCTCATCGACGATCGAAGCCGCAACGACATCGGGATACAAGCCGAGTTCCTCATCGAGAATACTGCTCTGCCCTGAGATGTCATCAGCCTTCGTCGGCGCATTGCAGTTGAACCGCACTTTATCTTTGCCCTTGTATCCCGCCTGCTTATTGATCTGATCGCAGGCATCCTTGATGCCTTCCCTGAACTGATCGGCAAATCCGCCGCTGCCGTCCCGCATAAGGACTGAGATAAATGTTCCGGCCTCAGGCGTGATCCCCTCCACTGAGCGGTATTCTTCAGGCACGACAAGAGCAAGTGCTTCATCAGCCGGTGTCGGCAGAACCTCCGGTTTTTTTTCAGGATCGGTCTTTCCGGTTTTTTTCTTTGCCGGTACAGTCTGTTCGGTCTTCTTCGGCTCATCCTTAGCCTTGACCGGCGTCTTGAATGAAAACGCCAGAATGATCAGCGCCAGCAGAAAGCATAAACCAATGATCGTGTTTTGCAATTTCTTAATCATATAAGATACTATACACCTTTTCCCGGAATCATGCTATAATAAAGTGCTGTTTTATAGTCAAAAGGAGCACCGTTCTATGCAGGAACAACGCAAGCCTACAAAGCATCTGACAATCTATCTGTTATGGCCGTTTATCGCTGTGATTCTTCTTCTTGCTGCAGCTGTCTGGCTGTTCATGCACGCAGAGAGAACCGCGGGATTGATCTTTGCAGCGGCGGCTTTGATCGATCTGATCATTTCTCTGATCCTTTTCCTGTCTGCCAAAAAGGCGGTGGATCGTGAAGCCCTGCGATTCTTTAACGAGTATGAGACACAGCAGCTCAAGATCCTCAACGAGCTGGACACGCCGCTCGCATTTGCGCTGAAAGACGGACGCATCCTCTGGATGAATCAGGAGTTTAAGTCCTATCTCGATCCCGAAGATCTGAAAGATCCTACGGTTCGCACGATCACTCCGGAGATGACTCCCAAGCGCCTTCCCTCAGAGAAAGACGATTCGATAACAGTTGATTATGAGTACGCAGGCCGTGTCGGCGAAGCCACATTCCGCATGCTTCCGGTCAGCGATCTGGAGGATATGCAGGATCTGATGCATGTCAAAGATCAGATCGACAGTTTCATCACCATGACACTGACCGACCTGACCGATCTGCATCAGGCTCAGAAAGAAAATGACGACAAGATGCTTGCCGCCGGCATGATCTATATCGACAACTACGACGAGCTGATGGAAATGATCGAAGAGATCCGCCAGTCTCTGGTCGTCGCTTTGATCGAACAGGAGATCAACCAGTATGTGATCGATCACAACGGGCTGATCAAGAAGACTGAAAATGACAAGTTCTTCTTCGCGGTCCGCAAATGCGATCTGGCTGAAATGGAGCAGGATAAATTCAAGCTGCTCGAGGCGGTCAAGGAGATCGATACCGGATCAGGTCACAAACCGACGCTGTCGATCGGCATCGGAATCGATAAAAAATCTTATACGCAGAGTTCGGACAATGCCCGCTCGGCGATCTCGCTCGCGCTCGCGCGCGGCGGCGATCAGGCTGTCATCAAGAACGGTGATCAGCTCTCCTACTACGGCGCCAAGGGCGAGCAGCCCTCGAAGAATACACGTGTCAAAGCGCGTGTCAAGGCGCACGACCTGTCCGAACTGATCATGCAGAAGGAATCGATCTACATCATGGGTCATAAGCTGGCTGACGCCGATTCACTCGGCGCCGCGCTCGGCATTTACAAAATCGCGGCGACGCTCGAGCGTAAAGCTCATATAGTGATCGGCACTGTCACCGCCAATCTGAGACCTCTGTATCTGGCATTCAAAGACGATCCTTTCTATCCGAAAAATCTGTTCGTCAGTCCGGAAGAGGCAATCGGATCCGCAACAGCCGATTCGATGGTCGTTGTCGTTGACACCAACATACCCGAGCGCGTCGAATGCGAGAAGCTGCTCGACATTTGCAAAACGATCGTCGTTTTCGATCACCACAGACAGACTGCCGTGTCGATCAAAAACCCGACGCTCTCATATATCGAACCCTACGCCTCTTCGGCCTGTGAAATGGTCACCGAAGTGATCCAGTATACCGAGGCCAACATCAAGCTGACCGAGCAGGAAGCCAATGCGCTCTATGCCGGTATTGTGATCGATACGAACAATTTCCTGAACAGGACCGGCGTCCGGACATTTGAGGCCGCGTCTGTACTGCGGAGAGCCGGCGCAAACATCACCTATGTGCGCAAGATCTTCCGCGACGCACTCGAAGACTACAAGGAAAAAGCTGTGATCATCAGCCGTGCCGAAGTCTACAAAGACCGCTTCGCGATCACGACTTACGACGGCGAGCACTCACAGTCGCCGACGATCCTCGGCGCGCAGGCGGCCAATGAACTGCTCAATATCGACGGCATTCAGGCGTCGTTTGTGCTGACCCGCTTCGGCAACAAAATCTATGTCAGCGCCCGTTCGATCGATGAGGTCAACGTTCAGGTCATGATGGAGAAACTGGGCGGCGGCGGACATATCAATATCGCCGGCACACAGTTCGCCCACACCAACCTTGAGAAGGCGAAGAATGCGATCAAGTCCACGATCGATCAGATGATCGAATCGGGCAATCTCTAACACTCAGTAAATCAATTAACCGGAAAGGAAGATGCTCCATGAAAGTCATTTTGAAAAAGACTGTTAAATCTCTCGGAAAAGCCGGCGATATCGTCGAGGCTGCCAACGGCTATGCCCGCAACTATCTGATCCCGAAAGGTATCGCAGTCGAAGTCAACTCAGGCAATATGAATGATCTGAAGCTGATGCAGGACAACGCCAAGAAGATCGCGGCTGAAAATTTCGCCGACGCAGAAGCCATGGCTGAGATCCTGAATAAGTCAACGGTCACGATTCCGATGAAATTCGGCGCGAACGGCAAAGCCTTCGGCTCCGTGACAGGCAAGGAAATCGCGCAGGCCATCAGCGATCAGCTGAACCTGACAGTCGACAGGCGCAAGATCCGTCTGGATGCCGCGCTCAAGGAAGCCGGCGAGCACGAAGTCGCGATCAAACTTCATCAGGATGTGCCCGCAACTCTTAAAGTTAACCTTGTAGAGGAATCATAATGGATGACAATCTGATCAAAAAGATACCGCCTCACAACAGCGACGCCGAACAGTCCGTGATCGGCGCGATGCTGATCGATTCTGAGACGATCGTCAACGTCGCCTCGATTCTGCGTGGTGAGGATTTCTATCAGCCGACGCTCGGGCTTCTTTACGATGCGATCGTAGAACTGTCCAATTCGGGCAAACCGGTCGATCAGGTGACGCTCGCTGAAAAGCTCAAAGAGAAAAATGCTCCTGCTGAGCTCGTGAGTTCCGATTTCCTGACCAATCTTGTCGCGCTTGTCCCGACATCGGCCAATGCCGAGTCCTATGCCAGGATCGTCGCGGATAAAGCGACGATGCGCAGACTGATCAAGATCAATGAAGAGATCCAGAGCAAATGCTATCTCGGCAGAGAACCACTGGACGTGATCCTGGAACAGACCGAGCGCAGCGTATTTGACCTTGTCAAGAAACAGGGCCGCGACGATTACAAACCAATCGATGAGATCGTTGTCGACGTGCTCAACAAGATCGAAGCCGCTGCCAAGAATCACGGCGAAGTCACCGGCCTCGCGAGCGGATTTGTCGATCTCGACAGGATGACGACAGGATTCCAGAAATCCGAACTGATCCTGATCGCCGCGCGTCCTGCGATGGGCAAGACCGCATTTGCGCTCAATATTGCGCAGTATGCGTCGATGAAGCTCAGAAAAAAAGTTGCGATCTTCAGTCTCGAAATGTCACGAGAGAATCTTGTCAACCGTCTGATCGCTTCACAGTCGCGGATCGAGGCCCAGTCTCTCAGGAAAGGAGCTCTCCGCGATGACGATTGGGAACGGCTTGTCGAAGGCGCCGGTGAAGTCGGCGAATCAGGGCTGATCATCGAAGATACACCCGGCATCACCGTGTCGGAACTGCGGACCAAATGCCGCCAGTATAAGCTTCAGCAGGGTCTTGATCTGATTATCATCGACTATCTGCAGCTGATGTCAGCCTCCCTCCGCTCACGAAGCGAGAACCGCCAGCAGGAGATCTCCGAGATCTCCCGCTCGTTAAAGACTCTCGCCCGCGAGCTCGATGTTCCTGTCATCGCTCTCTCACAGCTCTCACGTGCCGTCGAAAAGCGCGACAACAAACGGCCGATGCTCTCCGACCTGCGTGAATCCGGCGCGATCGAGCAGGATGCCGATGTCGTCATGTTCCTGTACCGCGACGACTACTACAACAAAGACACCGATGATCTGAACATGACCGAAGTCATCCTGTCCAAGCAGCGCAACGGCCCGGTCGGAACAGTTCAGCTGACCTGGATACCGGAATATACATTGTTTGCTAACAGAGAGCATTACAGCGAGTGATAAGCGCGCAGGCGCGATAACGATTGATTCGTGCGCGAACATGACAACAATTGATTTGTACGCAGGAATACTATGGCGATTGACTACGAAAGACAAGTGACAATGGATGCCTCGGGATTTGTCCTTCTCTCAGACTATGTCCCGGGCATCATTCAGGAGATCCGGTATTTCTCGACCTATAACTTTATCGGCGACCGGATCGACGGTTACGAGGAGCCGTGCGCGATTCTGACTAAAGAAGCGGCGCGCGCCTTAAAAAAGGTCAGCAATGAAGTCAATGCGCAAGGTTACCGTCTCAAAGTGTTCGACGCTTACCGGCCCGCCTGCGCGGTCCGCCAGTTCGTGCTCTGGGGCATCGAGGATCTCGATTTACGGATGAAACCGTTCTTCTACCCTGAACTTGAAAAAGAAGAACTCTTTGCCCAAGGCTACATCGCAAAAATGTCAGGCCACAGCCGCGGCAGCACGATCGATCTGACGCTCCTTGACATGGAGACCGGCCGCGAAGTCGACATGGGCAGTCCGTTTGACCTGTTCAGTCCGAAGTCACACCCCGACAGCCGCGATGTCACCGACGAACAATACAACAACCGTATGTATCTGCAGAAAATGATGACACGCAACGGTTTCATTCCGATCGACACCGAGTGGTGGCATTTCACACTCGCCGATGAGCCATACCCCGACACCTACTTCGAATTCCCGGTGTCAGC
>CACYEU010000123.1 GCA_902773445.1 uncultured Lachnospiraceae bacterium
AAAGCACCGCAGTGTATGCTGTAATTATTTTTATCCGCCGTCTCTCTATCATGTGCCTTCTTCCTGATCAATCGCTGAATCCGAATCGTGTTTTGCTCCACGGTGAATAGTAGGTGCCCGTCTTTGTCTTTTTATATGTTCTGATGCGGACGTAGTATTTCTTATCCCTCTTGAGCTTCTTGAATTTCACCTTTGTCTTTTTATAGCCCTTGACTGTTTTAGTCTTTTTATTCTTTGTGAATGTCTTGTTTGTCGCGATCTGGATCTGATACCCGGTGATCCGCGACTTGGACATCTTCTGCGACTGCTTCTTCCAATAGACTGTCATGGCCTTTTTCGCAGGCGTGTATGTCGTGATTCCCGTTCCCTTCGGATTGATTTTGAAGTATACCGTTTTCTTGCCGGTGTGTCTCGCCCCTTTGCCGGTAATAACGACCTTGGCTTTGCCGACATTCTTGTTATTATAGTATTTGACTGTATAGTTTTTGTTCTTCACCAACGTTGCCCTGCCGTATTTGACAGTGGGCGCCGGCTTTAAGGCTTTGCCGGTGTAGGTCCTGTTCGCAACCTTGACGGATGCCTTGCTGAGTTTCCTGACCGACTTATCTATGACAAGATTCGAACCCGTGAACACCGGGCAGCCATTTCCGTAAAGCATATCTTTGCCGGACGGTCCCAGATCCCTGCTTACTAAGCCTAACGCCGTCTTCACCTGCGCTTTGGTGGAGATGGAGCTCTTATTCGCCATAATCAATGCCGCCGCCGCAGTAATGTGCGGCGCCGCAAAGGATGTTCCTTCGATCTCGTTCATGACGGACCCCGTAGTTGATCTGTAATTCGCAACATTGATCGTAGTGCCCGGAGCCGAGAAATCAATGCTTGCTCCGTAATTGGAATAGCCGGAGTCAAAGACCGGATTGCTGCCGGTGCCCTCCTTAAGCGCGCTGACGGCAATCGTATACTTCGATATGGCAGGCCATGTCATAAGCCAGTCTAACTCTTCACCCTCATTTCCGGCAGCGGCTATGATCGGGCCCTTGAATTTTTTGAAAAAAGTATCATGTTTTGCAATGAATGCCTCTGCGAGGTCTTCATCCCATCCGCACTGCGGCAGCAAACTGAGCCCAACGCTCATATTCACAACATCTGCGCCCTGCGTACGGGCGTATTCCAATCCTAGAACCGACTTTGCGATACTGGTGATCCCTGAAGAGTTTGCGATTTTGACCGGAAGAATCCTGATATTCGACTCTGTGCACTGTGTGATGACACTTGTGACAGCAGTCCCGTGTCCGTTGTCATCTGCCGGATTGCTGTCGCGATTCACAAAATCATACCCTTTATAGATCGTCCTGCCATCCTTGATCAAGGTATGCGTACGGTTGATTCCAGTATCCAGAACCGCGACGGTTACATTGTCGCCGTACGTCCTGATAACGGGCGCGACATTTCTGAATCCCATTGCTTTCGTGTTCCAGTAGGATGTTGCCTTGTCTGTAGAGCACAGTTTGCCGGGCAGATCGATCAGCACATTTTTTTCACCATAACGGTCACAGAGGTTCTGATATGCTTTTGCAGTGGCCTCCTCGTTTTCATAACTGAGCAAAATAAGCCCTTCATATGTCGTTCCCCCAGAAGCGCCGAACGTTTCGATCCCGCTGCCAACTGCCTGCTCATCGACGATCAGACGACATGTTGAATAAGTGGAAACGATCTCGGCAGTATCGCCGTCGGTCTCCGCGACGGAATACAGCTCTGTCTCCTCTGTCATATCAGCGATCCGTTCTTCCCTTTGGGAATCTGACATTCCCTTCAATCCTGTTTCAGAGTAGTTCTCTCCAAATATCTCCGCAAAACCATTCGCGACTTTATTATCGTCCTGATCTGTGACCTTGCCGTTGTTCAGATTGACCGTATAGAAGGCATCGTTGTCCGCAGCAGGCGCTGCATTGCCGGCTTCGATCGGCGAATCTGCTCTGGTGATCACTGCGTCTTCACCGGTTTCGATCTCTACATGCGGTTCTATAGCCTCGGGCAGCTCATCTATCTCCGGCAGTTCCTGTGTTTCAGCCGCTTCAGGCTCTTCCGTTGTATCCTGAAGGACGGTTTCTGTTTCCGGCATGTCTTCCTGTATGTTTTCCGACGCATCAAAAGCAGCCTGTTCCGCCTGTTCGGAAACAGGAGCC
>CACYEU010000124.1 GCA_902773445.1 uncultured Lachnospiraceae bacterium
GATCTGAAGACACGTCCCGGAGAGATGATCCTGATCGGGAGCTTGCCTTTTTCCATCGTTCTTGCCTGAACAGGCGATGTCTGTGTTCTGAGAACGATGTTGGAATTGACGTAGAATGTATCCTGCTCATCACGCGCAGGGTGTCCCTTCGGAATGTTAAGCTTCTCAAAATTGTATTCGTCATACTCGATCTCCGGACCGGAAACAACTTCATATCCGAGACCGATAAAGATCCTCTCAACTTCCCGCAGCGCAATCTCATTCGGGTGAAGGTGACCGTAATCCGGTTTTTTCGCCGGCAGCGTCACATCGATCTTCTCGGAAGCGAGACGTTTCTTAAGGATCTCAGCTTCCATTTTACGGTTTGCGCTCTGGATCTGCTTCTCGAGCTCCTCACGCGCTTCGTTGACCCATGCGCCGACTTTTGGCCGCATCGCCGGGTCAACATCTTTCATCCCTTTGAGAATGGCGGTCAGGGCGCCCTTCTTGCCGAGGATCCTGACACGTGCCTCATTCAGGGCTTCGGGCGACTGAGCTTCTTTGATCAGCTCGACCGCTTTTTTCTTCACTTCATTGATTCTGCTTTGCATTCCGTTATTCTCCTTAGTTCTTACGCAGGTATCTGCGCTTGTTTGTAACCAAATAAGTATTATACATCAAAGACTTCATTCAAGGCAAGAATGTACCGGTCAGCACAAAAGCTTCTGCATCAGGTAGCCGTAGATCACTTCATTCTCCTTTTCCCACTGCTCGCAGACACGGATCGCGACCGCCTCGGACGGGACTGTGATCATCAGATCGATCTGTGCCATACCGTTCTCAACGACCTGGAGCCGGACAGAGTATTCATGATTCGCGTTCAGCGTATAATCGCTCCTGACAGAGACTTCCTCATGCTTTTCCCACTCTTTGCCGCGGATATAGTTCTCGATCTCACCGACGATATCCTCGTGCAGACGGTCTTCGAAGAAATCAAGCGACAGTTTTCCGGCTTCTTCGATATGATAATAGGTGGTATGTCCTTCGGTCCTGGCCCCGATCAGTCCGTCTTTCTCCATCTCATAGATCAGTGACTGAAACGCGAAGAACGACACATAGTCGTTTTCGATCATGAATTCACCCATCTGTGAGGCGGTCAATTCGAAGCCGGCCGTTGTCAGCATCTTCAGAATCATTGTTTTCATTAAAACTGTCAGTTTGTTCGTCATTTTATAATTGCCTTTTCTAAATCGTTGTGTTATATTGTGAATGTTGCATTGTAATCAAAAGCAGTTTATTCAGGAAGGTGAACTATGAGCGAAGAAACTACCACCAAAGTCACAGAAGAAGCGACCACGATGGCCGATCTCGAAGATCATTTCGATGATGCCAATCCGTGGAACCGCATCGCCAAATATCAGGCGGACAAAACCCCGCTGCATGTCACGATCAGCGGCGTTGTCTCCGGCGGTGTGATCGCAATGGTTGAGGGTCTGCGCGGCTTTATTCCCGCATCAAAAGTATCTCTCAGCTATATCAAAGATCTCGAGACCCTGCTGGGCAATGAGATCGATGTCCTTGTCATTGATTCAGATCCCGAAAACAACCGTCTTGTGCTTTCAGCCCGTGAGCTTCTCCGCAAAGAGGAGCAGCGCAAGCTTGCTGAAAAGGCCGCAGAGATCGAAGTCGGTTCAACTGTTCACGGCAAAGTCGAGAACATTCAGCCTTACGGCGCATTTGTCAGACTCAAGAACGGTCTGTCCGGTCTTGTGCATATCTCGCAGGTATCCAACAAGCGTCTTGAGTCCTTAAAGGGCGTTTTGGCTGAAGGTGATGAAGTCGACGCCAAAGTTATCGGCATCCGCGACGGCAAGATCTCTCTTTCGATCAAAGCTCTGAGCGATCCGGGAAGATCTTCTGATTCCGCACCGCGTTCATCGCGCAATGAGCGGGTCAAGATTCCGAAGGCCGAAAAGATCGGCACTAGCCTCGGCGATCTCATGAAGGATATCAAACTGTAATCTGTTTTCGGTACTCCGTAAAGTAGTAGACAAGATTAAAGTAAGTTTGTTCTTCGCTTTTGTAGATACATTGCCATTCAGGCATTGCGTCAATATCCGGAAAGAACGCATCCGCGTCATAAACATGATCGATTTTTGTCAGATACGCCGTATCGCATTGATCAAGAAGCTCGCGGTAAATGCTCTCTCCTCCGATCACAAATACCGATCGGTCCGGATATGGGCGCAATGCTTTTTCTAGTTCTTCAGTATTGTGAACAATGATCACGCCTTCTTTGCTGTAAGCCGGATTGCGCGTCATAACGATATTGACGCGGTTCTTTAACGGCTTTCCTCCGGGAAATGACTCAAGTGTCTTCCTGCCCATCACGACAACATGGCCGGTCGTCGTTTCTCGGAAGAATCTCATGTCGTTCGGAATACTTGTCAGCAGCTGTCCGTTCTTGCCGATTCCGTTATTGCGGTCGATCGCCGCGATCAGTTTCATCATTGTTGAAATCTCCTTATCAGACTGCGACAGGAATATTCCTGATCTGTTCTCCGTGCTGATAATCGATCAGCTTTACATCATTCTTCGTAAATTGATAAAAATCCGTGATCTCGGGATTCAGCCAGAACTTCGGAGCCGGATAAGTCTCCCGTTCGATCATCTCCCGGATGATCGGTACATGTCTGTCATAGATATGAGCATCACTGATCACATGGACCAGCTCTCCTGCCTTCATACCGGTCACCTGCGCGATCATATGGACCAGGACTGCGTACTGGCAGACATTCCAGTTGTTCGCAGTCAGGATGTCCTGAGAACGCTGATTCAGGATCGCGTTGAGCAGCGGCGAACCGTCAATGTCTTTCGTCACATTAAAAGTCATGCTGTAAGCGCACGGATAAAGATTCATCTCACTGAGATCCGCATGTACATACATGTTCGTCATAATGCGCCGGCTGTAAGGTGTATGCTTCAGATCATAGATCACGCGGTCGACCTGATCCATCATGCCCTCCGGATAGGAGTGCTTGACGCTCATCTGATAGCCGTACGCCTTTCCGATGGATCCGTTCTCGTCAGCCCAGCTGTCCCAGATATGGCTTCCGAGATCCTTGATGTTGTTGGACTTTTTCTGCCAGATCCACAGCATCTCATCAGTCGCCATTTTGATCGCAACCGGTCTCAGTGTCAGCGCCGGAAACTCTTCGCGCAGATCATAGCGGTTGACAACGCCGAACTTTTTGATCGTATAGGCGCTGGAGCCGTCTTCCCATTTCGGTCGCACTTTCTGGTCTTTCGTGTCAACACCGTTCTCAAGAATATCCCGGCACATATCTATAAAGATTTGATCAGCTTTACTCATGATATCTCCTTATGCAAAACCTGTCTGTAGAGAATCAACCATACTGTGTAGAAAAGAATCACATTGATCGGATACTGGATCAGGTTCTTTACGACCCGGGCCGGCAGAAGTGCCATGTATCCGTTTCCGTAGAGGATCGTCAGATACCATGTCGACAGAAAAATGTTGACAAGCATCTCAAATCCGTTGGCGATCGCAACGCGCGCCAGGCTGACCGGACGTTTGTACAGCAGAAGCCCGTAGACAAAGCCGACGATAATCGCGTTAAATGTCCATCCGAAGAAATACGGCCCTGTCGGTTTGATCGCAAACTGAATGATGTCTGTCAGTCCGCCGCCGATCATGCCGATGATCGGTCCGAACAGCGCAGACATGATCTCCTTCGGCAGAAAAGCCAGACCGATCTTTAAGAATTCGCTGACCTGGATCGTCAAAAAGCTCAAAATCACAGCGATAGCGATCAGCATCGCCGACATTGTCAGCGATCTTGTCTTTTTGAATTCCTCAATGGCACTTTTCCAATACGAAGACACGGATCTTCCTCCACATGTAAAAAGACGGCTCCAAAGCAATTACGCTCCGGAGCCTAAATCTTAGAGCGACAGACGAGACTCGAACTCGCGACCTCCACCTTGGCAAGGTGGCGTACTACCAACTGTACTACTATCGCACATACCTTCTCGGCA
>CACYEU010000125.1 GCA_902773445.1 uncultured Lachnospiraceae bacterium
AAGGGCGGAAGCGACTATGTCCAGAAAGACGGAACATTAGCTGCAGCCAAGTATGAGTTCGAGGTCAAGGGCGGCGAGACTGTCACGGTCAAGAATATTCCGGTTGGTGATTATGTGGTCGTCGAGAACCAGAAGGATGCTGAGATCGCAGGTTATGTGCTCGCGGTATCCGGCGGCGGCAACGTCAAGATCACTAAAGACGGAACAGCCAACAGCAACCTGACGAACAAGTACACGAAGGAAAAGAAGGTCAGCAAGAAGGTCTCCAAGACAACGAAGGGCGTTAAGACCGGAGATCCCGGAAGCAACATCAACTTCTTTACGGTCATGCTTGCAGCACTGCTTCTGGCATTTGTCGTAATGATTTACCGCAAAGGCCGCAAGGAATCAAGGATCTGATTAGTATCAGACAATAGAGCTTGCTAATACAGGCGGTCGGCATCAGCCGGCCGTCTGTTCTTTTATGCCAGGGGTATTATAGCAAGCTCCGATGATCGGACTGAAATGCGATGTGGTTGGTCACAATCAGGGCAGAATATTTGCAGAAAGGAAGATTTCCGGGCAGAATATTTGCGGACAGGCAGATTTACCGGGCAGAGTATTTGCGGACAGGCAGATTTGCTGGTTGAAAATGTGGAAACAGGAAAAGCGCCCAACATAATTAGGCAAAAACAGACCTGGAACAGAGAAAATGCTGGTTGAAACTACAAAAACTGGAAAAGCGCCCAGCAAAATCCGGCAAAATCAGAGAAAAGTGCTGGTTGAAAATGCAAAAACAAGAAAAACACCCAGCGAAATCCGCAAAAACAGGAGAAAAGAAGAGAATTTTGCTGGTTGAAAATACAGCATCAAGAAAAGCGCCCAACGAAAACCGGAGAATTGCAAAACCGGAGAAATGCATAATTCGGAGAATTGCAAAAACCGGAGAATTGCAAGATCAATGACAGCTGTCGGACATCAATAGAGACACATAGACATTTGCTGAAATTCCTGTATCTTGTGTTTTCAGGTATCTCATGGTATCATATAAAGTTGTGAAAAAGCGTTTTTACTAACACTAGAAGGAATCATCAAAATGGAACTTGCAAGCAACTACGATCCGAAGAAAATTGAAGATAAATGGTATCGGAAATGGGAGGAAGAAAAAGCATTTCACGCGGATGCGGATTCTCCGAAAGAACCGTTTACGATCGTGATCCCGCCGCCGAATATCACCGGCAAACTCCACATGGGACACGCGCTTGATGAGACGCTGCAGGACATTCTGATCCGCTGGCGCAGGATGCAGGGCTACAATGCGCTCTGGGTGCCCGGGACTGACCATGCCGCGATCTCGACGGAAGTGCGAGTCACAAATACCCTCAAGGAGCAGGGGATCGACAAGAGAGAGATCGGCCGCGAGGCATTTCTTGAGAAAGTCTGGGAGTGGAAAGAAGAATACGGCGGAGCGATCACCGAACAGCTGAGGAAGCTCGGCACTTCGTGCGATTGGGACCGCGAGCGTTTCACGATGGATGAGGGATGTTCGAAAGCGGTTGAGAAAGTGTTCCTTGATCTCTACAAAAAGGGATATATCTACCGCGGCAAGCGCATCATCAACTGGTGCCCGACATGCAAGACATCGCTGTCTGACGCGGAAGTCGAACACGAAGATCAGGCCGGACATTTCTGGCATATCCGCTATCCGATCGTCGGCACTGATGACGCAGTCGAGATCGCGACCACTCGTCCCGAGACGATGCTCGGCGATACAGCGATCGCAGTTCATCCGGATGACGAGCGCTATAAGGATCTTGTCGGAAAGACGGTGATCCTGCCGCTGGTCAACAAGGAGATCCCTGTTGTCGCCGACGAATATGTCGATATGGAATTCGGAACCGGTGTCGTCAAGATCACACCGGCTCATGACCCGAACGACTTTGAAGTCGGACAGCGCCACGATCTTGAAGTGATCAATATCCTCAATGATGACGCAACGATCAATGAGAACGGCGGCAAATATGCCGGTATGGACCGCTATGAGGCCCGTAAAGCGATCGTAGAGGATCTTGAGGCAGGCGGATACCTTGTCAAGGTTCAGGAGCATCTGCACGCCGTAGGGACGCATGACCGCTGCAAGACGACGGTCGAACCGATGGTAAAAGAGCAGTGGTTCGTGCGGATGGACGAGCTGGCCAAGCCCGCGATCGAGGCGATCGAGAAGGGAGAGCTGACATTTGTCCCTGAGAGATTCAACAAAGTCTATCTCCGCTGGCTCTACAATATCCACGACTGGTGTATTTCCCGCCAGATCTGGTGGGGACACCGGATACCGGCTTACTACTGCGATGAGTGCGGCGAGATCGTCGTTTCATCTGAGAAACCCGGCAAATGTCCGAAGTGCGGATGTGAGCATCTTACACAGGATGAGGATACCCTTGACACATGGTTCTCTTCGGCGCTGTGGCCGTTTTCGACACTCGGCTGGCCGGAAGACACGAAGGATCTCAGGACATTCTATCCGACAAGCGTGCTTGTGACCGGATACGATATCATTTTCTTCTGGGTTGTCAGAATGGTGTTCTCCGGATATGAGCATACCGGTAAGTCACCGTTCCATACGGTGCTGATCCACGGTCTTGTCCGCGATTCTCTCGGCCGTAAGATGAGCAAGTCGCTCGGCAACGGAATCGATCCGCTTGAAGTCATTGATAAATACGGTGCCGACGCGCTGCGTCTGACACTGGTCACCGGCAATGCGCCCGGAAATGACATGCGCTATTACGATGAACGCGTTGAGGCGAGCCGCAATTTCGCGAACAAGATGTGGAACGCGTCCAGATTTATTCTGATGAATCTTGACGGAGCCGAGCTAGAGAGGCCGGATGACGCCGATCTGCTGCCGGCCGATAAATGGATCATGTCAGCGGCCAATACGGTCGCGCGCGACATGACCGAAAACATGGATAAATACGAACTCGGCATTGCAGTCCAGAAAGTCCATGACTTTGTCTGGGATGAGTTCTGTGACTGGTATATTGAGATCGCGAAATACCGCATTTACAACAGGGAAAATGATCCGAAAGGCGCGGCAGCCGCATTGTGGGTATTGCGCGACACGCTGGCGAAGGCACTGAAGCTGATGCATCCGTTCATGCCGTTTGTCACGGAAGAGATCTACAGTGTGCTGACCGGCGGAGAGGATCTGCTGATGCTTGCTGACTGGCCGGTCTATGACGAAGCGCTTTCATGGCCGGAAGAAGAAGAGTGGATGGGCAAGGTCAAGGAGATGGTCCGCGGGATCCGGAACGTCCGTTCCGAGATGGATGTGCCGCCGTCAAAGAAGACCGGCATCCTGATCGAAACGTCTGACGAGGATCTGGCCGGGTGTATCGATCTGATCAAGGAATCGATCCTTCCGCTTGCCCGCGCGACAAAGATCAGCCGTATCGCTGACGGTGACAAGACCGAAAACATGGTTCCGGTCGTCTCATCGGGCATTACGGCATACCTGCCTCTTGCCGAGCTTGTCGATCTGGACAAGGAGAGAGAGCGTCTCACCAAAGAGAAAGAACGGCTTGAGAAAGAACTTGCGCGCTCAGCCGCGATGCTGTCAAATGAGAAATTCCTGAGCAAAGCGCCTGAGGCAAAAGTCCGGGAAGAGAAAGAGAAACAGATTCACTATCAGGAAATGATGGAACAGGTTAAGAAACAGCTTGAAAATCTCTAAAGAAAAAATCAAAGAATACTGGAAAGGGCGTAAAGAGCGGCGCGAGAGGATCCTGGCAAAACGCGCTGACAGCAAATT
>CACYEU010000126.1 GCA_902773445.1 uncultured Lachnospiraceae bacterium
CATACGGATTCGGTTCGGTCTTTGCGTCGATCCCGAGCCTCGCAAAATGTTCCTTAAGCTCTTTCCCGCCTGCAGCAGCAACGACCGGCTGATTGCTTCTTACGTGCACCAGTACCTGCGGAACATGGCAGAAGGAGCCGTTTTTTTCAGTGATCCGAAGGAGCAGCTCATAAGGTCTTCCCGAAAGATCCCCGGGATCGATGCCGGTCTCTTCAGCGATCCCGCAGGCCAGAGTCTTTTTGACATAAAAAGTCGTTCCGATATAATTGAACGATCGGAGCAGATCGGGATCGTAATCAGGTTTGAACCACGGATCGCAGTATTTGTCTTCGGCAGGGTTGAAGCGGTCTTCGTCCGGATACAAAACATCCGCTTCAGGATTTGCCGCCGCGGTCTCGGCGAAGATCTTCTGAGCATCATCGGTCAGAACATCGCCCGATTGTGTGATCAGCAGATAATCCTCGCCGAATTTTGACGGATCCGCATTCACAATTCCTGCATCATCGGATGTTGTCTCTGCTTCCTGGCGGGTTTCAATCTTGCCTCTGATCCAGCTGTCGTAATCGGCAGCCGGTGAAACAGGTTCCTGCTCCGCCTGCATCTGTACAACACTCTTACGGCTGCAGCCGTAGATCTCTCCGCCGTTTTCAGTGAACATCCTGATCCGGTAGTGATCGATCCGGTTGGACGGGAATCTGATTCTGAATCCGGCAAAATTGTTGCGTTCTCCGACAAAGCCGAGTTTGTAGAGTTTCGTCTTGTTGAATCTGTCCAGCATCGACGGGATCTTCCGGCCGCCCAGACCTGTCACTTCAAAGCCGACATCCTCACCGTCGAGTGAAAATGCCCATCCTTCGAGCTGGATATCGCCATCAACGATCGAGCCGGATTCAACTTTGAAAACAACCGGTTGTCTCAGGCAGATCTGTTCAAGCACATCCCGTCTGACCGTCATGATCACCTTCGACTCAGTACCGTTTGAGGCTTCGAGAACAAATTTATCCGGGACCTCATCGGAAGGACAGTCGACCCGCGCGATAAATCCGCAGTCGCCCGCATTCTCTGCATTGTCAAGGCGGCTGGTCACATCGATCCGCGGAAAGCGGACCGGCATTATGTCGTTCTTCTCTCCGTCATTGAACTGTCCGGTATAGTCAAGCGTACGATCACTTTCACCATCGAACGCCCATCCGCGTACTCTTAAGCCGTGCGTTTCTCCGCCGGCTGCCGGATATCTGAAATACATGACTTCATCGATATGATAGCGTATCATAACTCTCCTTTAAGTTCCTTTGTACTCAGTTAAATGCTCATCGTACGGTTTGACCGCGCTGAAATCAAAGACGATCTTCTCAAGGCGCAGAACTTCGATCTCATGATCGCCGCCATATTCATATAGCAGGCAGCACGCCCTGTGCTGACCGTCCATAATCACATTTCTCTGATCGACAACAATCACATGCCGCTTATCATATCCGTTTTTGCGAATACTGTCGATCAGCTTCTGAAATCTCTCCTCTGTCATGTTCAGCAGATCAAGTTTCCGATGCAGTTCTTCATACTGCTTGTAGATCTCTTTGTCGCCGTTAAGGTACAGATAAGGTTCACATTGATCAAGCCGAACGATTGCGTGGTCATAACGTTCCCGCCGGATGTCTTTCAGTTTGATCGGAACCAGTTCCGGTTTTCTGAACATGAAGCTTTCAAGATGAATATAAGCAAAATCGTCATCAATTGTAAATCGCTTATCTTCGATGATCCTGAGTCCGCTGTGCCGGTAAAGTTCCTGTTCGATCCTGCCCCACTTCGCGCGCTGCTTCTGATCAACCTTATTGCCGTAAAACTCATATCCCTGATTGACGATATCAAAGGCAATGACGCGTTCCATCAGATGACCGAATGAAAACAGGCCGCGGGAAGTGTTTTCAAAATCATCGCTGTGCAGATCAAGGGCCTGCATACGCTTCAGCAGTTTTGCACGGATCGCAAAACAAGTTCCCGCGACATACTGATAATTATCGACATAGTTAATGTCACGAATCTTACCTGATTCTTTAAATTCTTCAAGCCGTTTTTTCACAAGGTGCTGCTTGTGCCGAGGGTCCCTGACGATCAGATTTTCTGCAGCAACAATGCCATATCGGTTCTCTTCGCCCAGCAAACCGATCGTCTGGTGAATGACATCGCTTCTGAGGACTCCGTCAAAGAGATTCTCAAACCAGTCCCGTGTGTGAAAGAACTGATTGTAGATATAGCGTATCTTCGTGACATTCTTTGACTGCAGTTTTATGACGATATCATAATCGTCAAGATCGACATTCCGAATTGCTTCAAAAAACGGGCCGAGATCAAACCCTTTGTTGACACAGCGTACAAACTTCGTGTCCGGTTTGAACTGTTCGACTTCCTTCATCGTCTTTTCTGAGAACCCTTCGATATACGTGACAATGAAGTCGTAACTGTAGACATCCAGATTCTTCAGATACTCTCTGATCTCAGGCCAGCTGTCGGGATAGAACAGATGAAGGATCACAAGAATCCGCTTGTCCTTGTTTTTCTTGATCAGACCGGCATATTTTATTTTGTCGGACATCCTTTTTATTCCGCGGGAAAATGACCTCGTCTGATAAGAAGCTCCTGATTTCCCGCCTGCTGCCGGAAGGCCTGTATTCCGCCCTTCGGCCCGTCCGAATCTCTCGTAATGAAGCAGTGCGGGCATACCTGCTTTGAACACATCCGGATACTGCTCGTAATAACCTTGCGTACTGAATTTCTTAGAAGGATCAAGGCCCTCTTTATGGCCG
>CACYEU010000127.1 GCA_902773445.1 uncultured Lachnospiraceae bacterium
CAGGAGAATGCGGTCACCTTCACATATGCCGACGAAAGTATGACGGCAACCGCGATTTTCAGCACGGACGAGGAGATACCGGAGGGTTCCGAGCTAGTGGTCAACCCTGTCGATCCGGAATCCGAGGAATACGCTGATTTCAGCAACCGATCTGCAGGCCTTCTCGATAAAGAATTTATATATGATGTGACAACGCGCTCTTTTTATGATTTTGCGCTTGTCTTAGATAATGTCGACGTGACACCGACGACCGGACTCGTCGATATTCAGATTGTTTTCAGGAATAATACAGTTGAACACATTGATGATACACTCTTCGCAGGCCGCTTCGGAAGACCTGCTGCTCCAGATGACGGGCTCGTGGCGATGTCTACGGGTGATTTGTCTCAGCAGGGCGCTGCAGCTGATACAGTCGATGAACTTGTATCTGTCAATCCGGATGAATCGGCGGCGATTGAACTTACCGACAGCATCATCACAGCCCTCTCCCTGAAGGGAAGTGACCTTGCCCGGACTGAGAGTGTAATCGGCATACTTGCAGGGACGGTGGATGAGGAGGCCAAGGCGGCAGCTTCTGAGACTGATGCCGAGATACCCGACTATGATGCTTCTCAGGAAGATAGTTCTCTGAATGACCCCGCAGAGACTGACGGTGAAGAAAATGCATCGGAAGTGAAGATTCTGGAAGCAAGCGGTAAAGATTATACCGTGACCCTTACTTACGATGAAACTTCAGGCATACCTGGGGGGGCAGATCTTATTGTCTCTGAGATTCCTCAGGACTCCAAAGAATATCAGACTTATCTTAAAGAAACGAAAAAAGCAATGGGACTTACGGAAGAGGAAACTCTTCCTCGTTTTGCTGCGCGCTTTTTTGACATAAAGATCATGGTCGGCAACAAGGAATTCAAACCTGAATCCGGTGTGTCTGTTGAGATCACTTATGCGGAGCCGCTGGCAGAAAAAAACGATACGGAGGTCAGCGCGGTACACTTTGCTGATAAGAAAGCTGGGGCGGAGGTTATTGAGGCCAATACATCTGAGGTTCAGGATGATGGAACCTCGACAGTCGAGTTCACGGCTGAGTCTTTCTCCGTGTACGGCGTTATTTATACAGTGGATTTCCATTGGGAAGTTGATGGAAAAGAATATCAATTCTGCCTTTCCGGTGGTGGGTTTATAAGCTTTGAGGCGCTCGTGGAACTGCTGGGTGTGGCGAAGAATGATGAAGCGGATACCGCTCTGGCGGAAGCAGATCCGGAATATGTAGATATTGATTCCGGTGAAGATGCTGAAGAGACGCTGACAGTGAATGACGTTGCCATAAGTGAGGAGACCAAGGAGTTCGTTGCCGATGTGGATAGCCTGATGTTCAGCAGCCCTGAACTTGTATGGGTCGGGAAAGTTAATTACGAAACGACGGTTGGCTGTTTGAAGGAAGACAACAAACTGGAAATCCAGTATTCTGGTAATCTGACAGAAGAACAGATCGAAGAGATCAATGCGCAAACGGTGAGAGCCGGGGACTGGGCTTTGATCAGTATGCTCCCGTTTGATACGGAAGAGACGTTGATTGTGACCATGAATGATGGAGAACAGTTTGTGATCCGCGTGACGGACGCGAAGGATCCCTATGGCTTGGATGACCGGACTTTAGCGTTGGTCGCATATGATACAGCTAATGACAGATATATTGGCGCGCTGACATCCATAAACAACAATGATCTCGCAGGCACGGTGCTTAACTCTTATACCAATGCAGACGATGGTTTTGAGTATTGTGATGAAGCGGCTGGCGCCTGGCTCTTTGAGTATGACGCGGATGAGGACGCATACTATCTGTCCAATGGGTATCATACGGACGGAACTACACTATACCTCAATATGCATTCGAACAATCCCAATATGAGTGGCGATGACCTGATAAGGCTGGTATCGAAAAAGGAAAATGCCACTCCTATCAAGGTAGATAAGAATTTGGATGGTACATATCGGTTATATGTTACTAATGAAACAGGTGACAAGTTTTATTTACATTTAAATACGGGCTATCATTCCTTTAATTCACATCGGACTGACGAACCGGACGTGAATTGCGATATCCACCTGTGCCTGCCTGAGGATTACGGCACTCATTCTCACAAGGCGACGCGAATCACCGTGCAGGACCTGATTCCCGGTCAGTCCATAGTCATCTATCGGCCTGTTCTGCAACCGGACAACTCGTTCCTATATTATGCGATTGCGGATGATCCTGATGCTGATAGCGGCGCTTCGGCGTTCCGCGTCTGGAACAGCAGCGATTCCGTGTACTGGAAGGACGGCACCAACGGGAGCCACCCCGCAATCCTGTGGAAGTTCATGGAGGACGTAGATCCTGCGACCGGTGAGCCGACCGGCTATTACTTCTTTGTAAATGAGCAGACGGGGCGCTACCTCGCCGCTAAGGAGGATGGAACGCTTGTACAGAACCTGGCTACGTTTCATAATGACGAGGATCTTGCCGTTGTCGACAAGCTTACGGATCACGTGCGTGTGGACCTGCCAGGTCTTCGTGTGGAGAATGCGTATACATCCCAGATTGCCAACTGGGATTATAGAGAAAGCGCGACCAATGGCATGAAGATTGTTGATAATGAGACTGCTGACG
>CACYEU010000128.1 GCA_902773445.1 uncultured Lachnospiraceae bacterium
CTGAATTCAACTGAGACGAAGAATGTAGAATTCCTGGTTTCAAGAGGCGCTCACAACTATAAGCCGAGATAAGTTTCCGGTGACGTGAAAAAGGCTGTCGCAGAAGCGGCAGCCTTTCTTAAACGCCTTTATGAAGAGGATCACTCCTCGTCTTTCTTTCTCTTATCTTCCTGCTTCTTGTCCCTGCTTTCTTCTTCGAGATGTTCAAGCGCCCGCGCGGCGAAGTCCTTTCCGCCTATACCGAACGCAATTGCGACCGCAATCGCGAAAGCGCCGATCAGTGCCATGAAAGCTGTTTCGACGATCGAACGGGCAATGCCGAGCTGACCGAGAGCCAGGAAAATACCGATCACCCAAATACTGAAATAGACGATCTTGGCGAGTGATTTTGATGCCATTTTTTCAACAGCCCGCGCAGCAGCGATCGCGGCAAAATAACTGATCGCAACGATCAGGATCGCAGAGAGAGCATACGGCAGATACTTGATCAATGCATTGCCGATATCATTTAAGACCTTCAGATGAAGCACATCGAAAGACTGTACAATGAAGAAGATCAGAATGACGATATGGACGATCAGACCGACGACCTTCGAGAAACTGAAGTAGGTTCCTTCGCGCCCGATCATTTTAGTGACTTTGTCGTCGAGACCGCTCGCATTGATCAGCCTGGAAACGATTTGGCCGGCAAACCGTGCGATCACATTGCCGATCACGATGATCAGGACTGTTACGATAATACCCGGGACATAGTCAAATATTTTGCTGAGCATACTGATCGACGGGCCGGCGATTTCCGGAATTCGAAGCGCGCGCAGTGCAGTGATAATGATCGGGATCAGGATCAGCACATAGATGATGTAGGCGAGCGTCGAAGAGAGTTTGCCGATATCGCTCGTCTCCACACCGGCTTTTTCCTGAATTTTATCGATCTTCAGCCGCCTGAAGATCGGGATCAGAAGCTGGCGGACAAGCTTGGCGAGCATGAAACCCACGACAAGGATCACAATACAGGCCAGAATATTCGGAAGACGATCCCAGAGTGAATCAAAGATCGACACAAGCGGCTGCGCGGCATTGCGAATACCGAGCAGTGAGAAGATAGCCGGGATGAAGCACAGGAAAATGATCAGATAGATCAATGCACCGATAAAAGACGATACACTGCTTTCGGCAGGCTCGAGCGCGTCTGATTCTGCTGCGGCTTCTCCTTCGCCATCTGCTTCTGCAGAACTGTCCTTGCCTTCTGCCTCGTTCTTATAGAGTTGTGCCTTGAGTTTTGTCTTGGTCAGCAGTCTCAAAACAAGTTTCTTAAAGATCGATGCAACGATGAATGCACAGATCAGAAGCAGAATGGCTTCAATGATATTCAATACCGGTTCAAGAGCTTCTAGAATTTTATCCATAATATTCACTCCTTTAATATGAATACGGATTTTGTAATATCATACCCTTAAAAGAAAAGAAATTCAACCGGACAAATAATTATGAAATGCTCATCGGGACTGGTTACAAGAACCCTCCGATGTGTTATAATCAGGGAAGAATTACGGAACGTAATAATTCAACATACAAGGAGGAAGTAAAATGGCAAAATGGGTTTGTTCAGTCTGTGGTTATGTTCATGAAGGAGATACACCGCCGGCAGCATGTCCGGTATGTAAAGCTCCGGCTGAGAAGTTCATCGAGCAGAAGGAAGGCGAGATGGAATGGGCTGCTGAGCACGTCGTAGGCGTTGCAAAGGGCGTTCCGCAGGATATCATCGACGGCCTTCGCGAGAACTTCAACGGTGAGTGCTCCGAAGTCGGTATGTATCTGGCAATGGCCCGCGTCGCATATCGTGAAGGATATCCGGAGATCGGCGAGTATTGGAGAAGAGCTGCTCTTGAAGAGGCTGAGCATGCAGCGAAGTTTGCGGAACTCCTCGGCGAAGTCGTGACCGACAGCACAAAGAAGAATCTTGAGATGCGTGTTGAAGCTGAGAACGGTGCAACAGCCGGAAAGACAGCCCTTGCAAAACGCGCGAAAGAAGAAGGGCTTGACGCGATCCACGACACAGTCCATGAGATGGCACGCGACGAGGCTCGCCACGGAAAAGCTTTCAAGGGACTGCTGGAGAGATACTTCTAAAGAATTCCAATAAAGAATGTTTAACGATAAAGACTGGCCCTTTGCGGGTCAGTCTTTTTATAGTAATTTTCTATACCGACTTTTTCGTCAAGATAACACGTGTTATACTAATCACAGTTAAAATTTGTATTCATGAAGGGAGAAAGATCATGAGCAATATTGATAAAATCGTTGATGCGCGCGGAGATCAGTGCCCGATTCCGGTTGTCAAGACAAAAAAGGCAATCGCTGAACTCGGCAACAAAGGAACTGTGCAGGTGTTTGTCGACAATGAGACAGCTGTTCAGAATGTTACGAAGATGGGACAGAAGAACGGCGCGGCAGTTACCAGCGAGAAACGCGGTGAGAATGACTATGCTTTGACACTCGTCCTCTCAGGCGAGGCTGTTGACGGCGCTGCTCTTGAGCAGGATGAGACCTGTGCAGTCGATGCGCGCGGCAACCGGATCATCGTCATTTCAGACTGCGTGATGGGCGGCGGAGACGATGTTCTCGGCGGCAAGCTGATGAAAGCGTTTATCTTTGCTGTAACGCAGCAGGATACGCTTCCGAAGGCAATGGTATTCTACAATGGCGGAGCCAAGCTGACAGTTGAAGGATCAGAGTCACTGGAAGATCTGAAGAGTCTGGAGGCGCAGGGCGTAGAGATCGTCACCTGTGGTACCTGCCTTGATTTCTATGGCATTAAGGATAAGCTGGCGGTCGGAACAGCGACAAACATGTATGATATTGTTGAGCGTCAGATGCAGGCAGCTTCAGTCGTTCGTCCGACATAAAAGAAAATTTAAGAAATTAGCACTCACCTCTTGACAGTGCTAACAATACATGGTATAACATACTTGCAAGCAGGAAATAAGGTTTCATACCATTCAATAAAGGAGGGTGCAAGATGTTAGTACCAAGTATTTTCAATCACAATTTTGTAGATGATATGTTCGATGATTTCTTTACACCGAGAGTCCCGGCAACGGCCCGCACACAGGTCAACAAGACCGGACTGATGAACACTGATGTGAAGGAATACGATGACCGCTATGAGCTCGAGATCGATCTTCCCGGCTATAAGAAGGAAGATGTTCAGGCAACACTGAAAGACGGCTATATGACGATCACTGCTCAGCATGAAGAGAATCATGATGAGAAGGACGATGACGGCAGATATATCCGCCGCGAGCGTTACAGCGGCCACTGCTCAAGAAGCTTCTATGTCGGTGAGATCGTTACTGAAGAAGACATTCAGGCTAAGTTTGTCGATGGCATTCTGAAGATCGACATCCCGAAGAAAGAAGCAAAACCTGAGATCGAAGAGAGAAAGACGATTTCAATTCAAGGATAAGCCAATTATCCACTCCTCAACAACGGAAAAGGACTGCCTTTCACGGCAGTCCTTTTTTTATCCGTTTTCTTTGAGCCATTTTCGATGCTCTTTGTAGTCGGGCATGATCTTTTCGACTTCTTCCCAGAATGCGTCCGAATGGTTCATCTGTTTTAGATGGGCCAGCTCATGGACAACAACGTAATCCATGACTTCGATCGGCATCAGGATCAGACGCCAGCTGAAATTGAGATTGGACTTCTCTGAGCAGCTTCCCCACCGGCTTTTCTGATCCTTGATCGTGATTCGCCCGTAGTTGACACCCATCAGCTGCGCATAATGCTGGACACGGCGGGAGATGATCCCTTTGGCGCGCTCTTTGTAGACGCGGATCTGAGCCGGGGTAAACTCCATTGAACTGATCCGGTTGTCGCTGTTTGTCTCAGCCAGCTTTTCGTTGATCCATTCGGCGTGATCTTCGACGAATTTTTCGATCTGGTAATCGGTTGAGAACAGCGGCGCGCGGACTTCGACGATACCTTCGCGCGTGATCTTGATCGCGATCGTCTTCCTTTTTGAACGGATAAGTTGATAATCAATCATGACAGCTACCTCAATTCGGTGAGTAGTGGCGCACGCGCAGCCGGGCGTTACAGGAGGCTGCGAGCATTTTGCTTGCCTTGATATCTTCGTCGGGCAATATGTCGACGACAGTCATCGCGACATCAGGTATCAGCTCGGAACAACGGCGTGTAAAGCTGAGCATTCCGGCAAATGCATCGTCAAATGCCGGACGTACGATCCTGCGGTATTCTTCGGCATTCGGAGCATTCAGGCTGATCGAGACGGCGTCAAAGACTTCCGCAAGGCGGGGAACGATATCATATCCTGCCTGCAGAGATCCCAGCCCGTTGGTATTGAGCCTGGTTGAGAGCCCGTAAGCTGATCTTACGTAGGCGGCGCTTTCGATCAGCTTGTCAAGCGCACAGGTCGGTTCACCGTAACCGCAGAAGACGACTGTGTCAAATCCGTCAAAGTTATAGGAATCAACAGCCTCTTTGATTTGCCCGATCGTCGGTTCGGTTTTGTGCCATAGTTCGTCGGCATCGCCGAGACCGGCGACTTTCTGCCGGACGCAGAACGTACAGCTGCAGTTGCATTTATTCGTGATATTTGCGTATACACTTGTACCGAGATCACCGGTGAATGTGTAGAGAATCGATGCCATGCAGTGTCCTTTCAGCGATTGGTCTGCCAATAGTGTTTTACACCGTCCGTCAGGATCGACAGATACGGTTCGAAATTCGTTCCTTCAGGCGGATAGACTTGCTCCCTGATCGAGTCTTCCAGAGCCGCTGTGACAAATTTGCCGGCAAGCCTGACTGACTCGGCGATTGTCATGCCCAAAACGGCTCCGCCGATAATGATCGAAGCGTACAGATCGCCTGTACCTGAAAAACTGGCGGGAAGGCGCGGCGCTTCGAAAAGATCCCAGCTGCCGTCTGAAAGGATCCCGGTCGCGATCATGTCCTGACCTTCCTTTTGGTAAAGGATCCCGGTCGCCAGGACGGAGAGGGAACCGTTCTCGTGTGAATCAGCGAGCTCGGTACACATCTGCCGTACCGCGTCAAATGCCTGAACCTGATCCATCGACTCAAAATCCGAATAACCGCGGCCTGTCAGAAGACAAAGCTCAGTCAGATTCGGCGTAATGATCGTCGCGCGTGAGATCAGAGAGAAGACCCCTTCACGCAGTTCATCAGTATAGTATTTATAAGGTTCGCCGTCATCGCCGAGGATCGGGTCGACCAGCACTTCAATACCGTCTTTTCTGAACCGGTCGATAAAGTCACACATCGCATCGATCTGTGCGGTGTTTGTAAAGAATCCTGTGTAGATCCCGTCAAATGATGCCCCGAGTTTCTCCCATTCATCAGCGAAACGCGGGACGTATTCATCGCGAGGGTCACAATAGAAATGGTCAAATGCCGTCTGGGCAGACAGGATCGCTGTCGGCAGAGGACAGCACTGGACACCCATAGCGGCAAGCGCCGGAAGAGCGGCAGTCAGTGAACACTTGCCAAAACCGGACAGATCATTGATGACTGCAACTTTTTTGACCACAGCAGACTCCTTTCAGTTAAAAACCCCCGGAAACGATGATCCGGGGGTTGTATGCGGAAGGCGGGACTTGAACCCGCACGTCCAGTGAAGAACACAAGATCCTGAATCTTGCTCGTCTACCAATTCCGACACTTCCGCTCACGTGAAAGATATCATAACATAATTCTTTCTAAATGACAACAGGTTAACACAAAAAAGATTTCAGACATCCTGATCAGCCGCAAACAGGTAGCAGGAGATCCAGAAGAAACCGTTCTTGATGCCCATGACCGCCGGGTTGATGACCGGATGCAGGAGCATTTCAGCCATTGCAAGCAACAGTACGACAGCAGCCGGAGAAATTCGCTCCGGCAGTCGTTTTTTCAGCCCGTGTATCTCAGATACCGCCAGTATGCGGCGGACATAGGTTGCGTAAATGCCGCCTATCACAATGATAAAGCCGATTATACCGAGCTGATCGATCAGCCACAGGTATTCCAGTTCGTATACAAGAATGCCGCCGCGCAGTTTATTATAGGAGGATACCGTTGCCCCGAGGCCGTGTCCGAATACCGGACTTTCTGCGATGTCTTTCAGCAGCGCTTTTGCCTGAATGATGCGTGCCGAGTCGGCTGCTTCAACATGATTTGAAGAGAACCTGAAGCTGACTGCGCGCACGATCGGACCGCCGAGAACTAAGATGACGATCAGTCCGGCAAGACCGATCACAGCCCATTCTTTCGGGCTGATCTTCTTCCGGTAGACGAACAGGCAGATGCCGGTCATGATCAGCAGATACAGCCAGTAAACGCGCGACGCAACGATGATTGAAAATGCGGCATAGAGCAGGAATAATGCGATTCTGGCGCGTTTCGCAAGACGGCGAGAGAAGAAAAACAGAGGTATGATCAGGATCGCGATCAGATCGGTCGGACACTGGATCCGGGCATAAGGATACTGATCACCCATAAACATGATTTCGGTCTGAAACAGTCTCCC
>CACYEU010000129.1 GCA_902773445.1 uncultured Lachnospiraceae bacterium
AGCGCTAAGACCGGTTCTGTACGGTGTTGCGATCGCTTATCTGCTGACACCGTTTGTCAATTTCTATGACCGTGTACTGACGCAGTTTCTGAAAAAGCACACAAAATTCAAACGGCCGAATACCGTAGCTCGCATCATCAGCGTGATCTTTGCGCTGCTGGTCCTGATCGCGATCATCCTTCTGGTATTCAATCTGCTGATTCCGCAGCTTGCTGAAAATATTCAGAACGCGGTCTATACCGTGCCGCGGCAGATCCAGAATCTGGCCAAAAAACTTGAAGTAGCCGCAAACGGCAGCAAATATAAAGAAAATCTGTCACAGTTGATGGAACAGGGGTCGAAAGCTCTGCGTGACTGGCTGACAGGGACACTTCTGCCGAAGACTAATTCGATCATGGAACAGGTGACGGCCAGTGTCATTAATCTGGTTAAGGAAGTGCTCAATATCCTGATCGGTCTGATCGTTTCGATCTACCTGCTCTACAATAAGGAAGTCTACGCGGCGCAGGCAAAAAAGGCCGCCTATGCTCTGTTTTCAACACAGCGCGCGACGACCTATGTCCATATCGGACGCAAGGCCAACAGTGTATTCTCGGGATTCATCGTCGGCAAAGTCGTTGATTCCCTGATCATCGGCGTGATCTGTTTCATCGGACTGTCGATCATCAATTCGTTCTACACGATCCCGTATATCCCGTTGATCAGCGTGGTGATCGGTGTGACCAATATCATTCCGTTCTTCGGACCTTATATGGGCGCGATCCCCTGCGCACTGCTGATCGCGCTGAACTCTCCGGTCAAAGCACTGGTGTTTTTGGTGTTCATCCTGGTGCTGCAGCAGGTCGACGGCAATATCATCGGACCGAAGATCCTCGGAAGTTCGACAGGACTCTCGTCCTTCTGGGTCATTTTCTCGATCCTGCTGTTCGGCGGATTGTTCGGATTCCCGGGCATGATCCTCGGGGTGCCGACCTTCGCGGTCATCTACTATCTGATCACGATGACGCTCAATCAGAAACTCGAGAAAAAGAATTTGCCGATCGAGTCAGCTTACTACGACCCATCGTCGTACGTCGATGAGAGCGGAAAATACGTGTCGGGACATCCCGGGAAGATCCCGGACGGACTCGATACACCGTCAGGCGCAGACGATATCAAACCCTGATCAAAAAGACCCCGCTTCGTGCGGGGTCTTGATTATTCATTTGATGTATTTTCGTTCGGATAGGTCCGCTGCTGATCGGCAGCGTTTTCCTGAAGCGACGGGACCGACGTCGGAAGAGCGTCGAGTCTCTCCTCGGCATCGCTTAGTTTCACCGCGTAATCATCATACTCATCATAGGTTGAACAGTTGGTAAGAGCCTGTTTGGCGTCGCTTAAGATCTGCTGAGTTACAGACGTATTGTACTGTCTTGAATTCAGTGTCTTCAGATACCAGTCAAGCAGTGCGATCCGGTGATCGTGAAGGCGGGTCTGCGCTTCAAGCTGACTGTTCTCGGCATCGACCGCACTCTGCTTCTGAGCTTTTTTGATCTCGTCTTTTTCCTGCTCGGCAATCAGTTTCTGCCAGTCCTTCTTAAATGCTTTTTCAAGCAGTTCATAATGCTGCTGCAGACGGTCGAGCAGCTCTGATTTCTTCTTGCCGTCGGGAAGCGCTTCGACGAGCTTGAATGCTTTGCTGTAAGCAGAGTCGAGTCCAAGTGCGGTCTCAACGTTGGTGATCTTGTACTTCTCAAATTCCGCGACCGCTTTTTTGGCTTCGGCAAAGTCCGCTTTGTTGCCGTTATTCGACTTGTCGTTCTTATTGTCTTCGATGGCCTTTGAATAGTATTCGTAGCCTTTCGGACGCCGCAGGTAAGAACGCTTTTTCATGTTCAGGTTTGCCTTGTTATAGAGCTGCAGCGTGTACTCACCGCCGATGACCTTGCGGTACTGAAGTGAATCAGGGACTTTGAAATCTCTTTCTTCGAGTCCGCAGTGGATCGCGTTCATATAGTCGATAAAGATGCTTTTCGAATAGATGCTACCGTCATTTAACACGGCGTTGTCCTCACGTCCGACCCAGACAGCGGTCGTATAGTAGGGCGTATAACCGCAGAGCCATGCGTCGTGATTGGAGTTCGTCGTTCCGGTCTTACCGGCGACAAACTGTCCGTCGACCCCGGTGCCGTAGCAGGTACCGTACCCTTCCATAAAGACTCCCTGCAGGATGTCTGTCATCATAAATGCCGCGTCGCTTGAATAGATCTTCTTTGGCTTGACTTTGGCGGCGTCATAGACTTTGCCCTCTTTCTCATGCGTGATCGTCAGCAGACAGCTTTTTTCGGATGATATGCCGTAGTTTGCGAGTGTCGTATAACCGTGAGCCATGTCGGCGACAGTCACGCCGTAAGTAAAGCCGCCGAGGCACAGCGAAGCGGCTGTGTAATCGGCCGGTACGATCGATGAGAATCTGAGTTTTTCAAGATAACTGATATAGTCGGCATTATAGAGCTGGAAGGCGACCGTGTTCGTCGAGCGGGCGACAGCCTCGCGGACCGTCATGTCGCCCAGATAGGAGTTGTTCGCGTTTTTCGGGCTGTAACTGCTTGCATCGCCGGGGACCGCAAACACCTGTTTGTCAGTCACGATCGATGACGGATTTGAGGCGCCGGCTTCGATCGACGGCGTGTAGACAAGCAGCGGTTTGATCGAGGAACCGGGCTGCCTTTCAGCGAGAAATGCACGGTTATAAGAATCGCCTCTGCCGCCGACAGCAGCAACGACCATTCCGGTATCATTGTTCACACAGACGGCTGCGCTCTGCAGGATGAAATTGCCGTCATCGGTCTTTTCCACAGACCCGGACAGCGTCTCATTGATCGTGTTCTGCAGGATCTTCTGTGCTTCCTGATCAAACGATGTCTTGATCGTGTAGCCGCCTTCGCGGATCTTCGACGCCATGCTCGAGTATTTCTTCTCGTAATTCTTACGGTATTTTTCGTAATCATCCTGATCCTTGAATGCATAGCGAAGCTTGAATCCGTCAAGTTTCATCAGCTCCAGAGTGCTGTAATGCATGGCAAATGAACACATGTAGTTGTTACTGCTGACGAGACTTGTCTCGGACTGTGTCACAATAATCTCAGCAGAAGCCGCGTCCTTGTATTCCTTCTCAGTGATATACCCCTGATCGTACATCTGATAGAGGACTTTTTTCATCTTTTTCACAGCGAGATCGTAATCCGCGACCGGATTAAACCGGTTCGGGCTGTTGCTGATCCCCGCGACCATTGCGCATTCCCCGAGTGTCAGTTCTCTGATGTTCTTGTTGAAATAAAATTTAGCGGCTGACTGAACACCGTAACATCCGTTGCCGTAATAATTGGAATTGCAGTAGAACTCCATGATCTCTGCCTTGTTGTATTTCTTTTCGAGCTGGGGAGCGATCAGAATTTCAGTGAATTTCCGGGTAAATGTCTGTTCGGATGTGAGAAGATTGTTCTTGATGACTTGCTGGGTGATCGTGGAGCCCCCCTGTGTGATCTCGCCTTTATTGCGGATGAGTTCCCAGGTTGCCCGCGCGATGGCTTTATAGTCGACGCCCTGATGGATCTTATAGTTCTTATCTTCGATCGCGACATACGCGTCCTGAAGCTCTTTCGGGATCTGATCGATCGGCGCGTAGACATAGTTGCCGGAATTGACTTCCCCGATCAATTTGCCGTCTGTGTCGAGAAACTTGGTATTGGAAAGCAGACGGAAGGTCCCGTCGCTCATCCTGGCGAGTGTGTCGTAAGCTTCATTCGCAAGTCTGCGGTACGGTTTTGAGTGCATGAACAGTGTCATCGCGAGGACCATCGCGCCGTAGAGTACCGCAGCGGCCGCAATGATCCGCCAGATGATCGTCAGAATCTTATTCGGGAGACTGCGGGACTGCCAGCGTTCCTTCCGGATCGCTTTTTTGCGGCGTTTTCGTGTCTTCCTGTCGGTTGTCCTGCTCACGCCATCACTCATATCGATATTTTACTATTATCCTGTTAAATATGCTATGATTATTTTAACAGATCATCAATGAAGTTTATGGAGGGAGATCATGGCACAGCCGCGTATCGGGCAATTTGAAAAAGTGAGTTATGGACAGTTCGAAAAGGACTGGATCAAGGTCTTCCCTGATGAATCTGCTGAGAGGATCAGAGAAATCTATGACGGGATCAGGCTTCCGCGCCGCGCGACAGCCGCGTCGGCCGGCTATGACTTTTTCCTGCCTGAAGCCGTCACGGTTCCTGCCGGAGGGACCGCGTTGATTCCGACCGGTATTCGTGTAAAGATGGATATCGGCTGGGTCCTTTGCTGTTTTCCGCGCAGCGGCCTCGGGTTCAAATTCAGAATGCAGCTCGACAATACGGTCGGCATCATCGACGCCGACTACTACGGATCAGACAATGAAGGCCATATCTTTGTCAAATTCACCTGCGACGCGAAGACTGATAAAGAGATCTGTCTGGATGCCGGGGACGCATTTATGCAGGCCGTTTTCCTGCCGTACGGGCTGACTGAAGATGACGATGTGACCGATGTGCGTAACGGAGGATTCGGAAGCACAAATAGTTGAGAAAAACATTTGACAGAACAGGTCAGATGTGTTAATCTAGCTGTTGCTGGAAACAGCATTACAACAAAGCAGAGCATCCACTCTCACCCCGTCATCATATGATATGCACGTGGGTTTAATAATAAAAACCGGCCGGCTGTACTTATGATACTGCGGCTTGGGACCGGTCAGATGAAGTGGATGCGTAAAACCGTTCACTTTATTTTTTTGTCAGGAGGTATACGGCCATTAGCAATAATTATTATGTCAACGGTCAGATCCGTGAACGCGAGGTCAGATTGATCAGCGAAGACGGAGAACAGCTGGGGATCATGTCAGCAAAAGAAGCACAGCTTAAAGCTGACGAGGCGGATCTTGATCTCGTGATGATCGCACCGAAGGCGAAACCGCCGGTCTGCAAGATCATCGATTACGGGAAATTCCGCTACGAGCAGACGCGCAAGGAAAAGGAAGCCAAGAAGAAGCAGAAGACTGTGGAGATCAAGGAAATCCGCCTTTCGCCGAACATCGGCAAGAATGATCTGAACACAAAATCAAACAACGCGAGAAAGTTTCTTGAAAAGGGCAACCGCGTGAAAGTGACTGTTCGGTTCAGAGGACGCGAGATGGCGCATCAGCAGAACGGCCGCGCGATCCTGGACGCGTTTGTCGAGACGCTCGAAGATATTGCCCAGGTTGACAGAGAGCCGAAGATGGAAGGACGCAATATGAGCATGGTCCTGACAGAAAAGAGATAAATGGATAGATGTAAGGAGGAATAAGCTATGCCAAAGATCAAAACAAGCCGTTCGGCTGCTAAGAGATTCTCTAAGACAGCTTCCGGCAAACTCAAGAGAAACAAAGCTTACAGAAGCCATATTCTCACAAAGAAAACGACGAAGAGGAAGAGGAACCTCCGTCAGACAACAACAGCGGATCCGACAAACGAGAAGAACATGAAGAAGATTTTACCGTATCTGTAATCTGACGCTAGAGGGAGGTTATACAAATGGCAAGAATTAAAGGCGGACTGAACGCCAAGAAAAAACATAACAGAGTACTGAAACTTGCAAAAGGCTACCGCGGCGCGCGCTCTAAGCAGTATCGTATCGCCAAGCAGACCGTGATGCGTTCACTGTCTCAGGCTTACGCAGGACGCAAGCAGCGCAAACGTCAGATGAGAGCGCTTTGGATCGCCCGCATCAATGCAGCAGCCAGAATGAACGGACTTTCCTACAGCCGTCTGATGCACGGTCTCAAGGAAGCCGGTGTTGAGATCAACCGCAAGATGCTCGCTGATCTTGCAGTCTATGACAAAGAAGGTTTTGCTAAGCTTGTCGAGACAGCAAAGGAAAAGATCGCATAAAGGGCTTGCATCGAATCCTAAATTGTGGTATTGTATTTAACGCTGTGGGACATGATTATGTTCCACGCGATCCGCGGAAGTGTCGGAATTGGTAGACGAGCAAGATTAAGGATCTTGTGTTCGGATTGAACGTGCGGGTTCAAGTCCCGCCTTCCGCATAAGACGAAGAGCTGTCGCTCACAGAGCGGCAGTTCTTTTTTGTTTGTCGTAAAAAGAAGCGGCAGGACGGCGCTTTGCTGTGCCTGAATGTCGAAAAGTGTCGACCGATGTCGAAATAATCGACTGTTTTTTCAATTCTTAAAATGGTAGGCTTTCCGTACTTCAACTGACAACCGTTTTGAGAAAGGAAGACAGGAATGAGAGACAGAGGCAGAATTGTGCGCAGAGCACTTGCGGCAGCGGCTGCGATGGCAGTCGCGGGTTTGCTGGGAGCAGGCATCTTTCCGGCGGTACAGTCTTGTGCGAGCGGAGAGTCGGTCGAGATTTCAAAATGGTCTGAGGCTTATACATTCGACAACGCTCCCGGTTTTTATATGAAAAGTTTCAGTACAGATCCGTCCAGGTACGAACTGGTGCCCGAACTGAGCAGTGACGGGGTCGCAATGTCAAGACAGAATCAGGAAGCGACAGGCCTGCCTGCGCTTGTTATTTATAAGAGCGGTTCGCCGGTCCCCGATGTCAATGCCGATGACCGGGTCGGAGGAGACGGGCTTGAGACGATCGCGGATGTCACATTTACAATCAAAGGCAATGCGGTGCTGACCGGAACTGACGGCGCCAGCTATGACTTTTATTATTCCGTGACGAAAATGAGCGGGTTTCCGACAAACTGCCAGGCATTTACCTATTTCACGCTGAAAGAAAATGCGTTCGGGCAGAACCGGGTCAACTGCGTTGATATGACTGTCGAGTTCTGGGTGACCGAACACGGCAGCAGTGAGCGGATCGAAAACCTGCCGTGGATGTATAACAACGGAGTCGTATCCGGCGAGAAATGGCAGCTTGAGTGGCAGGAATTCTGTCCGTCACTGATCGCCTATATCATGAAAACCGCGACGTACTCCGCCGACGAGACCGGCGCCAATACATGGCTTGTCGGAGGAAAAGACAAGGACATGTACAGCCGGTTAAGGTGCTTAAGCTTCGAAGATAAACAGACCTGGAAGTTCTGGAAACGTTATAGCGTCGACGGCAAACAGGTGACGACGACCAACGGGGCGGCGACCGGCAGACAGAGCATGGCGGTCAGTTTTCACCTGCTCGCGCCGACAGTCAAGGCCTCGTACAACTCAGACGAGGGCGGAACGATCACCGGGAAGACAAGTGAAAACCGCTATCTCGCCAATCAGACGACAACGGGAACTGAGCATCAGGCGAATGACGGCTATATATTTTCCCACTGGGTCGCTGATCAGGAGATACGATTAAGCGACGGAACGCCGGTCGAAGCGGGTGAACCGCTGACAGATGACCAGGCTGCCGACGCCTTCCTGATCGAGGATACGACATTTACTGCCGTTCACGATAAGAAACTGAATGTTCGCTATGAGTCCGATGAGGGCGGAACGATCACCGGGATCGAAGAGGAGTCGGTGGAGGACGGCGGGAATCCGTCGGGATCCGAGAGCGAACCGTCAGACGGATATGAATTCGAGGCGTGGACAATCGATCATGACGTCACGACGACCGACGATCAGAAGATCGAAGCCGGTTCACCGATCGACGAAGACACGGTCAAAAAAGTCATTGTCACAGAGGATCTTGTGATCACCGCGCATCATATTCCCGTCCCTGAGCTGGCAATCGATAAGAAAGCCGATAAAGAGATGATCGACCCGTCGGGAGATACGGTCAATTACACGATCGATCTTAAGAACACAGCTGACGGATCAAAAGCGAAGAACGTCGTGATCACCGATACCGGGATACCGGGCATGAAGATCGATATGGAGTCGATCCGGGTTGAGGGTGTTGAAGAGCACGAAACCGAAGCCGATGCAGACGGCTTTCGGCTCAGCTGCGGTCAGATCCTCGAAGGAGGAGATCATATCGTTATCACATACAGCGCCGACGTCGCGGACAGCTCTAAACTGCCCGACACATATCTGATCGACGGACTTCTCACACAAAAAGATGATGCGAAAGCCGGTGAAATCGAAAAGACCGGCCGGACATTCAGGAACACGGCTGCTGCAGACGCGGATAATACCGATGAACCTGTCAGGGATACATGGGATCTCTCGGAAAACGCACCGGAACTGACGATTCAAAAAACTGTCGATA
>CACYEU010000130.1 GCA_902773445.1 uncultured Lachnospiraceae bacterium
CGAAGGGTCAGGAGCTGGACGATCACTATTTCGGTGCTTTAAAACAGAAAATCGGCGGATTTATGCGCGACCTCAATGACCAGCTCTGGAAGCTGGGTGTCTTCGCCAAGACGCAGCACAACGAAGTGGCGCCGGCACAGCACGAGCTTGTACCGATCTACTCGAACGCGAATATTGCGCTTGACCACAACCATATCATCATGCAGACGCTCAAGAAGACCGCGATGTACCACAGCATGACCTGTCTGCTGCATGAGAAACCGTTCGCGGGCGTCAACGGATCCGGCAAGCATGTCAACTGGAACCTTGAGACCGACGACGGAAAGAACCTGATGGATCCCGGCAAGACACCGCATGAGAACCTGCAGTTCCTGCTCGTTCTGCTCTGCGTGATCCGGGCGGTCGATTTGCACGCCGATCTGCTGAGAGAGTCAGCGGCTGATCCCGGCAACGACCTGCGTCTCGGCGGAGAGGAAGCGCCGCCGGCGATCATGTCGGTCTATCTCGGCGAACAGCTCGGCGAGATCATCGATCAGATCGTTGAGACAGGCGAGGCGACGCACAGTCTGAAGGGATCGAAGCTTCTGACCGGTGTCAGCACGCTGCCGGATCTTAAGAAAGACGCGACGGACCGCAACCGCACGTCACCGTTTGCATTTACCGGCAACAAATTCGAATTCCGTATGCTAGGATCACGTGATTCGCTCTCAGCGCCCTGCGTCGTGCTGAATACGATCACCGCGGAGGCATTCTCCGACGCAGCCGACGTGCTTGAGAAGGCCGAAGATTTCGAAGAGGCGGCCTGGAAACTGATCGCGAAGTACGCGCATGATCACAGCCGGGTCATTTTCAACGGCAACGGCTACTCCGAGGAGTGGGTGGCGGAAGCCAAGCGCCGCGGACTTCACAATATTCCTTCGATGGTCGAAGCGGTACCGGTCAGAGCAGGCGAAAAATCGGTCGCGATGTTCGAGCGGTTCGGCGTCTTCACAAGAGAAGAGCTTGAGGCCCGCGTGGAGATCCAGTATGAGAACTATTCAAAGGATATCCGCATCGAAGGCAATACGATGCTCAGAATGGCAAAGCGCCAGTTTATACCGGCGGTCGTCGCCTATACAAAGGAACTGGCTGATACCGTCAATTCGGTCGAGACAGCCGGCGTCGACGCCTCGCTGCAGAGACGTATCTTAAACCGCCTGTCCGAGCAGCTTCTGCTGACCGATGAGGCGCTGACCGAACTCGAAGAGAAGATGGAGCAGTATACCGAGAAGGAAGAAGGACGCGAGAGAGCTTGCTACTGCCATGAAGTCCTTGTTCCGGCGATGGAGAAACTGCGCGAACCGGTCGATGAGATGGAACTGCTGGTCGACAGTGAGAAATGGCCGGTTCCGACATACAGTGACCTGATGTTCAGGGTATAAGGTGTGATTATGGAAAAACAGGAATTCTTGACACAACTTCAGAGTGAATTGGAGGGATCTCTGTCGGCAGCCGAGATCCGCGAGCAGATCGATTTCTACGGCCGTTATATCGAAGAAGAAGCGATCAAAGGCACATCCGAAGCAGCGGTCATCGATGACCTCGGCGACCCGTGGATCATTGCGCGCACGATCATTGAGAAAAAGGAAAGACAAACCGGCGAGACATACCATGCCGAGCAGACAAAGGCCGAACAGGACGCGCAGACGGACAAAGACTATGCTCACAACCAACGGACCGGCGGAGCATTTACCTATATTATGGTACTTGTGGTCGCCATCCTGATCATTGTCGCGATCATCGGCACCGCGGTCGGAGCGCTTGCGTTCCTGTACCGGAATCTGCCGATCCTCTTTGTGATCGTGATCGTGCTCTGGATCATTCACAGGATCAGAAATTAGAGATTTCAGAGTTGAAGAGGGTAAAATTTCATAAAGAAACAAAATAGTTGACAAAAGTCATAATAAAAGTAAAGGATCGATGGGGGAGCCATCGATCCTTTGAGGGGAGTATAAATAATTAATAAGGGGGTGTAGAAAGGGGTGCTTTCTA
>CACYEU010000131.1 GCA_902773445.1 uncultured Lachnospiraceae bacterium
ACGCGTGCCGGAGCTTCAACAAGAAGTTCAAATGATTCTGCTGAGCTGGCTGCGATCGCTGCGAGACGTTCCGGATCGGGATTCTGCTCCATACCGGAATCCGCAAAGATAAATGTTCCTTTTTCACCCATGTCGCAATCCGGAACAACGATCACGAAGAATGCCGATACCAGCTTGACGCCAGGCTTTGTCTTCAGGATCTGCAGGCACGGACGAAGTGTGTCGGCCGTTGAGTGGCATGCACCCGAGACCATGCCGTCGGCATCGCCCATCTTGACCATCATAACGGCAAAATATGTATAGCTGCTGTGAAGGATCTCACTGGCCTGCTCACGCGTCATGCCTTTCTTCTTGCGGAGCTCGACAAGGGTATCGATATATTCATCCATGCGGTCGAATTTCTCCGGATCGATGACGGTCGCGCCGCTGATATCGAATCCCTTGCCCTTTTCAGCGACAAGTTCATCGTTCGCGATCAGAATTATATCAGCTGTATCTTCTTTCAGGACCTTTTCGATCGCTTCATAAGTACGCACATCCTCAGATTCGGGGAGGACGATCGTTTTTTTGTTAGCTTTAGCACGTGCTTTGATTCCATCAATGAATAACGACATAGTATTTGACTCCTTTCAATGCGGATCGGTGTTATGGTAATTATATCAGAACGCTCTTTGTTTGCCAACGATTTTGAATACGTCTTTATGAAAGAGAGCTGCCGTTTTCACGGCAGCTCTGTATCAATGCAATACTCCCTTCGGGACAGTTGCTCTTAATAATTATTCGGCTTCCTCGAGAACGCCTTTGTAAATCAGCGCAGCGAGTGCAGCGCCGATCAGCGGAGCCACGATGAAGACCCAGAGGCATTTGATTGCGTCGCCGCCGGCAAAGAGCGCCGGTCCGATCGAGCGGGCCGGGTTGACAGATGTGCCGGTAAATGCGATGCCGAGAATGTGAACAAATGTCAGTGTAAGACCGATCACGATACCCGCGACACTTCCCCATTCTTTCTTGGAAGTCACACCGAGGATCGTCAGCAGGAAGACACAGGTCAGAATGATCTCGATCAGCATAGAGACGCCGACTTTGCCTTCGTAGAGGCCGTTGGTACCGAGACCTGTTTCTTTGCCGAGAATCGCGGCAAGCATAGCGCCGGCGATGATCGCGCCGATAATCTGGGCAATGACATAGCCGACGAAGTCTTTTGCATCCATCTTCTTAGTGATCAGCATTGCGAGCGATACAGCCGGATTGATATGGCATCCGGATGCTTTGAGCGCATATGCCATCGCAACGATCGAAAGACCAAATGCAAGTGCTGTGATCAGGTAGCCCGCATAGTTGTCAGTTGAACACTGTGAGACAACAGCGGTTCCGCAGCCGAAAAAAGTGAGAACAAATGTTCCGATCAATTCCTGCAGATACTTTTTCATAGATTTTCCCTCCTAAGCTTTTTAATCACTGGAGTGCATTATAGCAGAAGAGAGGTATCGTTTCAATATCTGGTTGTAAAATACGAAAATTGGGCTTACGAAACACAAATTGTGGTAAGAATGCGTTTTGCGACGGCACTCCAGGTCAGGGCAGATAGATCGGGAGCCGGAACCGGTTTCGCCAGCGAAGCGTCAATGACCGCTTCGGCGAGATCGTCTTCAAAGTCTGCCAGATCATCTTCATCAAGCGCAGACGGATCGCAGGTCCCGGAAGTCCGGATCTGCTGCTCGATTTTAAAGGGCAGCGGGATAAATGTGACGGGTGCATGTTCAATATGGGAGCTGATCCAATCACGGATGCCCGGGAGGTCTGTCATAATGACTCTCATACCGCAGGCGAGTGCCTCGATCACGCAGAGGGGCAGGCCTTCATTAAATGACGGCAGGATAAACAGATCGCCGGCCCGGTAAAATTCAGCGAGTTTTTCCTGAGAAACGCGTCCGGGCATAGCGACAGTATACGGGCACCGGCCGGCAAGTTCTGTGATCTCACCGTATTCATCCGGATCGCCGGAGCTTCCGGCCAATGTCAGCAGATAGTCTCTGAAGCATTCTCTGATGCTGTCCGGATGAAGTTCAATATTGCAGGACAGGTCAGTCAGTTTCCGGCTGACGACCGACATCGCCCGAATCAGAGACGGAACCCCTTTCGCATCGGACAGTTTGCCGGCAAAGACAATGCGGAAGTCATCTTGTCCGTCGCAGAACCATGTCTTCTTAGAACGCAGACGTGAACCGTCGTCGAAGAAGACAGCCGGATCATAACCGGCGCCGGTCACACGGATCATGTCAGCCGAAACGCCGAGGACTCGGATGATTCTCTGCATCTGTTCATCCTGCAGCGCAAAGATGCCGTCAAGCTTCGGAATGGCCCTTTGGATCAGCGGATGCGCAAGATCATGCGACTGAAACTGGGTCAGGTCCGTGTTATGACAGAACCCGTAGACAGGGATATCCGGAAACTCTTCACGGATCAGAGAGGTCAGGATATAAAGATGGTGACAGATGATCACATCCGGATCAAATTCAGTGACAGCTTCGTTCGCGGCTTCACGAAAGCGGCTGCAGTATCTGTTCAGATCATCGGCTGTCATTGAGCGATACTGCGTGCTCGGATAAGGCATGACATCGGACATGCCGGGGATTGCAAACGGAAGTTCAGGGGTGTTGAAACAAACCGGAAACAGTCCGGCATACGATCCGATCGATTTTTCAAGAAAAGGGAGATCGTCTTCATAGGCGCCGAACAGAACGGCCTGATTCGGATGATCAGGCAGCGGGTCAGAACATACGAACGGATCCATAGCGCGGATCAGCTGGGTCAGATAGATGCCGCTGCCGGTTGAAGACGGTTTTTGAGCTGTCACATGCAGAATTCTCATGGAGCCTGTTAATTATAGAGGGCAGCGATGCCTTCCTGCTCTTTGGCATC
>CACYEU010000132.1 GCA_902773445.1 uncultured Lachnospiraceae bacterium
TACGCGGCTCTGTCACTCAATGAATTTGTCGACAGTATGCTGGTGTCGAATCTGCTCGACAGCACCGCGATGGCGATCGTCGGCCTCGGTGCGCCGCTGATGCTTATCATGGCCGCGATCTACAGTCTGCTCGGAAGCGGCGGATCGACAGTCTATGCGATCGCGCTCGGGCGGCGGGACCGCGACAGCGCAGGAAAGAGTCTGACTGCCTCTACAGTCCTGTCTCTGATCACAGGTCTGGCGTTGATGCTGCTCGGACTGCTGTTAGCGACGCCTCTCGCGCATCTTCTGTGCCGCGATCAGTCACTGTACGCTCCGTTTGTCAAATACATGCGCGTACTTTTGTACTCGGCTCCGCTTGTCATCGTGATCCTGACAGTCACTTCATTCCTGCCGTCGGCCGGCTACCCCGGTTTTTCAACAGCGGTCAATGTCGTCGCCAATGTTGTCAACATCGCGATGGACTATATATTTATCAAGGTCTTCCATATGGGCGTTGAGGGCGCGGCATGGGCAACGCTCACCGGCTATCTTGTCGCGGCCGTTGTCGTTGTGCTGGCATTTATGAGCCACAGGATCAAGATCTATGTCAGCCGGAGAGTCGCCGAGTCATTCAGTCTGACCAAGGAGATCTTCAAACTGGGCCGGCCCGATTCGATGAACCAGATCGGACTCTCGATCCAGTTCGCCGTCTGCAATCATATCGCTGCAGCCGCGGGAGGGGCGAACGGTGTTGTCGCTCTATCGCTGTGTCTGCAGTCAAGTTCACTGATGTCGGTCTTTGTCGGCGCTGTGATCGGATCATCGGTTCCGATCCTTGCGGTCCTGCACGGCCAGCGCGACTACAGCGGCGAGAAAGGTATCCTGAAGACATCGATGATCAGCCAGTTTGCCGTTTCGGTCGTCGGCATGCTGTTCTTTATCATATTTGCGCCACAGTGCGCGGCACTCTATAATATCAAAGAAGCCGGTCAGCTTGCGCTATCCGTGCTTGCACTTCGGATCTATTCGCTGATGTATATCCCGCGCGACGCGGTGATCGTCTTTTACCGGTACCTGAAAGTGATCGGTCTGAGCCATTACTCGACCGTGCTCAGCGCTCTCGACAGTTTCGCGGCGATTGTACCGATCGCATGGATTATGGTAAAATGTTTTGGTATCAACGGATTGTTCTGGGCCTTCCCGCTTGCTTCTGCACTCCTTCTCATACTCATGATCATCTTCAACAAGCGGTATGAGAGACAGTCGGACGGCAGGCTCAGGACCGTTATGCTCTATGAGCACGATGAAGAGTCCAAACCTCTGCTTGACGCGACGATCTCCGATGATCCGACCGATATTTCCGGAATCAGCATCAGGGTCCAGGAGCTCTGTGAACAGAACGGGGTCGGACGGCGCGAGGCGATGCGCGCGGCGCTGGCGGTCGAGGAGATCGCGGTCTATGTCGCGAACCGGAAACGCGACCGTTCATACGCGGATGTACTGGTCAGGCTCAATCAGGGCAATGTCGAGATCGACTTCAGAAATCTCGGCGAAGCGATCAATCCTCTCGAAGACCGGGAGGGCGATATTGCTGAGAACATACAGATGCTCAGAGGTGTTGTCTCGTCGATCGAGACCGAGTACCTGCTCGGAATGAACTCGACGAGGATCGTAATAGAAGGTATGCCGGCGGGCAGCTGACACGCGAAAGGACATTTATTTGAAACAGTCGATCATCATTTGTGAATATATCTCTACCGGCGTCAATTATGTCTATGACGCATGGGAGCGCGGCTATGAACCGATCCTTGTCGAAGGAAAGTATATCGGTTCGCCTGATGACATACGGCGTTTCAGGGCGGTCCGCAACAGGATCAACCGGCGCATGAAAGACAAAGTGCGGATCATTCCGGAGGATCTCAGCTATGACGAGGTCCTTGCCGAAGTCAGAAAGCTCAATCCGGCGCTGGTCGTAGCCGGAAGTGAATTCGGCGTTCCGATGGCGGCAAGACTCTCCGCCGATCTCGGACTTCCAGGCAACCCGGTCGACCGGATCCCTGCGATGACTGAAAAAGCTGCGATGCATCAGGCTTTAAAGGATCACGGTATCCGCTCGATCATCGGTAAGACTGTCACAAACGAAGAAGAGGCTGTCGCGTTTTACAGAGAGCTCGGCGACGAACAGGTGATCGTCAAGCCTTCGCGCGGCGCCGGCTCACAGGGCGTCTATATTTGCCGCGGTGAAGAGGAATTGCTCGA
>CACYEU010000133.1 GCA_902773445.1 uncultured Lachnospiraceae bacterium
GGCGAAACCGCAGGAGCATCCGTTGATGGACGCAGAACACAGAAGCTGCGCAGGCCGCAACATGAACGAGATTGGAGGATGAATCAGTGAGTTCTGATTTTACACATTTCAACGATGAAGGCAGAGCCAGAATGGTCAATGTCGGAGAGAAGGACGTCACCCACCGTACGGCAAGGGCGCAAGCTCGTGTCTTCGTCAATGCGGATACATTTGCTTTGATCAAAAGCGGTGGCATGAAAAAGGGAGATGTTCTGACAGTTGCGCAGGTCGCCGGCGTGATGGGAGCTAAGAAGACTAAAGATATCATCCCGATGTGTCATCCGATCCTGATGAACGGCATCGATCTGTCGCTTACGCTGAACGAAGAAGACCTTAGTGTCGATATTATCTCGAAAGTGTCGTGTGACGGCCGAACAGGTGTCGAGATGGAGGCGCTGACTGCGGCATCAGTCGCAGCTTTGACCGTTTATGATATGTGCAAAGCGGTTCAGAAAGATATCATAATCTCTGATATATGCCTGCTTGATAAATCAGGCGGAGTTCACGGTGATTTTCACAGAGAATAAGTACAGACAGGAGCCAGACATGAGCAATCCGTATAAAGCAGCAGTAATCACATGCAGTGATAAGGGATCGAGAGGAGAGCGGGTCGACACAAGCGGTCCGCTTATCTGCAAAATGCTCGAAGAGGACGGCTGGGAGGTCGTGCACACGGAGATCGTTCCGGATGAGGCAGATCAGATCAAAAGCGTTCTGATCAATAGTGCGGACAGAAGACAGATCCCGCTGATTCTGACAACAGGCGGCACAGGGTTTTCACCCCGCGACTGCACACCGGAAGCGACAATGGCCGTTGTCGAGCGTCCGACGCCGGGGATCCCTGAAGCAATGCGTGCGGCCAGCATGAGAATAACGAGCAAAGGATGTCTTTCACGCGCTGCCGCAGGCATCAGAAAAAGCAGTTTGATCGTGAATCTGCCCGGAAGCGAAAAAGCAGCATCTGAAAACCTTGATGCTGTACTCGGACCGATCAGACACGGAGTCGATATGCTTCTTTCAGCAGGATCAGCAGACTGCGGAGTACAGCGGGCCGTTGTAAAAGCCGTATGCATCAGTGAGATCAAAGGTGTACAGAAACACCAAGTTAATTCTGTTCATCTCAGGAAGAATCACGGCATCGAAGGCGACGCCCATGCAGGAACCTGGCACCGTCAGGTAAGTCTCCTTGGAAAAGAGAGCGTCGATAAGATGCGGGATCAGCTTGATATCGAGCTAAAACCCGGTGCTTTTGCCGAAAACATACTGACTGAAGGCATTTGTCTTTATGAACTTCCGGTCGGAACCTTCTTGAAAGTCGGGACAGCCGTAGGTGAAGTCACTCAGATCGGGAAGGAATGTCATTATGACTGCGAGATCCGCCGAAAAGCCGGAGACTGCGTCATGCCTCGCGAAGGAATATTCATCAGAATTCTTGAAGGCGGCGATGTCAAAGAAGGCGATGAAGTGACTGTTTTGGAAAACTACCGATAGCATGAAACTTCCGAAATCTTGACTTTTCAGTCAAATTGCTTTATCGTAACTGATAGTAGGTCGAAATATGGACAGGAAAGAATATGCGTTTTGATTTTCAAAAAATCATAAAGCTCATAAGCAGCCGGGTCGTTCCGCTGATCGTATCGGTCAGCGCTTTTGTGCTGTCATTTATGTCGATCACTGATTACGGCAGCGCTACGATCAGTCCTCAAACAGGCTCTGAAGTCTCTGATGACGAGTGGGTTTATATCGACGATGAGAAAGCTGAAGAAGAAGATCTGAATGAAGATGAGAACGAAGAACCGGCCCCTGCAGATGAAACTGACACGGAAGCTGTCACAGACGTGACGGATCCTGCCGGTGAAACAGCTGATCCGGTCGATCCTTCAGTTACCGATAATGAAGGCCAGACGACCGGAGAAGACAATTCAGGTGCTGATGCAGAACAGCCACAGGATCCGACCGGAGGAGAGAATGTCGATCCCGAACCTGCACAGGATCCGGAACCGGCTGAAGAAGAGGTGCAGGATGAGCCTGAAAAGCCTGAGCCTGCTGTTAAGCCTGAGCAGCCTAAGAATAAACCTGCAAAGAAAAAATGGACTAAGAAAGTCGACACAAGTAAAACCGACTCGCTGAATGACGCGACGCCTAAGAACGTCATCATCACACCGTCAAAGGCAGATGTTAAATCAACATTGTCAATTCCGGCCAGTCCGATCGATGCCAGCGAGATCACCGGTTCCAGACTGCGCAAGTCCGGCAAATACGCTCAGTCGCTGAAAGACGACTATAAAGTTGAGTTTTCATCAGATTTTGCGATCATCATGGAAGAGATCGAAGACGAGTTTGAATTTGATCATGATCTGATCACTGAAGATACCTACGAGATGCGTAAAGAGAACCTTGAAAAAGGTGTTGTGTTTGCTCCTGATGACGGAAGCTCTGTTGCGAAAGCCGCTTTTGAAGACGATGTTCTCTATCTGTCAGAGGACGAAGTCGACCTTTTGCTTGACGAGGAGATCGACGAACAGGATCTGATCGATGCTCTGACAGTCAAGTCGTACCATTATACAAACTGGGCTGACATTCTGGCTGTCTATGCGTACAGACAGTTTAAGGCAGGTGCCGAACAGGTCACTTACAACGAGAAAGCCAAAAAAGCACTGGCAGCTTTGTTTGAAGAAATGAATCAGGTCGAGATCATCGACGAAGAGAACAAAGTCGCCCTGTATACGAACAAAACAGTCGAAGACTATCTGAAGGATAAAGAAGAGGGCGCTGAGCAGGAAGAGAAAGACAAGATCAAAAAGGAAATTGAAAAGTTCGTGGATCCGGCTTATGTTCTGTTATGCGCTGCCGAGTCCGGCTCAAGACAGCTGACTCTTGCGGCTTACGATCTGACTGAAGCTGAAGATCCCGACAATCCGATTCCTGATGAGCGCAAGAATGTTGTCCTTGCTGCACAGACATTAAACGGCAAGGTCAGCTATTTCTGGGGCGGAAAGTACAACAACCTCGGCTGGAATAAGAGATGGTCAACACCGCAGACGGTTTCCAGTCCCGGAAGTAAAGATTTCGGTTCCACTCAGCTGTACGGACTTGACTGCAGCGGATTTGTATCATGGGCATTTATAAACGGATTTAATTCGCTTGAAGTCAATGAGCTCCTCGGGCAAGGTACTGCTTCACAGTGGGTGACCAGCGAACCTGTTGCTGAAGAGGATGCCAAAGTTGGCGATCTTGTCTTCCTGCGTGTTCCGTCTGCCGGAAGCATTAACCATGTCGGCATTCTTGTCGGACAGGATAAGAATGGAGACTGGATCGCGATCCACTGTAACGCTTCCGACGACAATGTCTCTGTTGAACGCGCCTATGATGTCGGATTCAGATACATCAGACGTCCGTATCTGTATCAGGATGACGAAGAAGACGAATCAACAGAAGAGCCAGAAAAGTGAATTGAGAACAGCAACTTAAATGACGGCAGTTTCGATGATGAAACTGCCGTTTTTATTTTTTGATGCAAAAAACGTTTTAGAAAATCAAATTTTATTGTTTTTTTATATATTTAGTTTTATAATATTTTTGTAATTTCGATTATGGATATCCGGACATGTGATATCCGGCATACTCAAAAAGGAGGATTTTGATTATGATGAAGAAATTGTTGGCAATCGTTGCCTGCATCGCCATGGTTGGCGTGCTGTTCGCAGGCTGCGGCGGCGGATCCGGCTCATCTGACAAAGGCGAGGGCGGCGAAGGAAGCGATCTGAAAGTCGGTTTCATGTTCCTTCATGACGAGAACTCCACATATGACCTCAACTTCATCAATGCAGCTAAAGCTGCCGGTGAAGAGCTGGGAATCCCGGAAGAGAATGTCATTCTTAAGACAAACGTTCCCGAGGGCCAGGAGTGTTATGAGACAGCAGCTGACCTTGCTGACAGCGGATGCTCAGTCATCTTTGCTGACAGCTTCGGCCATGAGGACTTCATGATCCAGGCTGCCAAAGAGTTCCCGGATGTTCAGTTCTGCCATGCAACCGGAACAAAGGCTCACACAGAGAACCTTAAGAACTACCACAACGCTTTCGCTTCGATCTATGAAGGACGTTTCCTTGCAGGTGTTGCTGCAGGCATGAAACTTAACGAGATGATCGACAAGGGCGACATTAAGCCTGAAGAAGCGAAGATCGGTTATGTCGGTGCCTACACATATGCCGAAGTTATGTCCGGTTACACATCATTCTTCCTCGGCGCACGCCACGAGTGCCCGTCAGCCACAATGGAAGTTACCTTCACAGGTTCCTGGTATGATGAGACAGCTGAGAAAGAAGCTGCGAATAAACTCCTCAAGGACAACTGCGTACTGATCAGCCAGCATGCTGACTCCATGGGCGCTCCGACAGCCTGCGAGTCTGCCGGCGTTCCGGATGTTTCCTACAATGGCTCAACGATCGATGCAGCTCCGAACACCTATCTGATTTCTTCACGTATCGACTGGACACCGTATTTCGTCTATGCGATCAAGGCTGTTCAGAATGGCGAAGATATCGATGTCGACTGGACAGGTACTCTTTCAACAGAGTCTGTCCTCCTGACAGAGCTCAACGAAAAAGTTGCTGCCGAGGGTACACAGGAAGAGATGGATAAGATCAAGAAAGAGCTTGAGGACGGCACACTGCATGTCTTTGATACAGAGGCATTCACAGTTGACGGCAAGAAGCTCGACTCCTATAAGGCAGACGTCGACACAGATCCTGACTACACACCGGATACCGAAGTCATCTCCGATGGCTACTTCCATGAGTCAGAGTATCGTGCCGCTCCGTACTTCGATCTCAGAATCGACGGCATCAAGCTTCTCGACGAGAACTACGGTGACTGATCATAGTCCTGTAGTTTACCGGGCAAGCTGGATTAAAAGCTTATAGTTTAGTTAAAGCCCCGGTCTTTGCGGCCGGGGCTTTTTCATAGCAGTAATTGAATGATTATCAACAAATGACAAGGAGGTGAACGATATGGACCAGAGAGTGCCTGCTGTTTCCATGAGAAACATCACAAAGACGTTCAATTCGGGTTCTGTCGTAGCCAACAAGGATGTTTCGATTAACATCTACAGAGGCGAGATCCTCTCTCTGCTCGGGGAAAACGGAAGTGGAAAGACCACTTTGATGAATATGCTTTCCGGCATTTACTTCCCGGACGAAGGTCAGATTTTTGTCGACGGAAAGGAAGTCGTCATTCGTTCACCGAAAGACGCTCTTGACCTTGGAATCGGTATGATCCATCAGCACTACAAGCTGGTCGATGTTCTGACTGCGACCGAAAACATCATCCTCGGTTTGAAAGAGGAGGGTAAACTTGACCTGAAGGCAGCTGCTAAAAGGATCAAAGATATCTGCGATCAGTACGGGTTTGAACTCGATCCGATGCAGAAAGTCTATGATATGTCGGTTTCACAGAAACAGACCGTCGAGATCATCAAAGTTTTGTACCGCCATGCAGATATTCTGATTCTTGATGAGCCGACTGCCGTTCTGACGCCGCAGGAGACCGCCAGTCTTTTTAACGTTCTCAGGAACATGAAGGCGGACGGTAAAGCTGTCGTCATTATCACACATAAGCTCAACGAAGTGCGTGAGATTTCAGACTATGTTGACATTCTGCGCCACGGAGAGTTCATCGGTGTCTGCAAGACGAGCGAGAGTACTCCGCAGGAGTGGACTGACATGATGGTCGGCCGAAAAGTCACACTGAATATCGATCGTCCTGATCCGGTCGGGCAGGAGCCGCGTCTGCGCGTTAAGAATCTGAATGTCAGAACTGAAGACGGTCTGCAGAAGCTCAAGGATGTGTCATTTGAAGCTCTGAGCGGTGAAGTGCTTGGCATCGCCGGCATTTCAGGAAGCGGTCAGAAAGAGCTTCTTGAAGCGATTGCGGGTCTCCAGGTCACTGAATCCGGAAGCATTACCTATGTCGAAGATGACGGAACAGAAGAGGAGCTTCTCAACCAGGATCCGACAAAGATCCGTAAAATGGGAATCACTCTGTCGTTTGTCCCCGAGGACCGTCTCGGCATGGGCCTCGTCGGCAACATGGATCTTGCCGACAATATGATGCTCCGTACATTCAGACAGGGCAAATCA
>CACYEU010000134.1 GCA_902773445.1 uncultured Lachnospiraceae bacterium
CAGCCCTTCTCTTCGGCGACCGCTTTATAGCATGCGGAAAACTTCTTCGATTCCGCAATCGCGTCCTCAGAAAATCTTCCGAAAAACGGTGATGTCCGAATGCCCTTCCCGATCTCGGGCGGGGAGACAAGTATAATCTCCGGTATAAACCCCTGCTTTTCGGCAGTGAATTCTTTGATCACGTCGACCAATACACCCGCCCCGCGGGCGATTTCCTCCGCTGTCAGATGAAATGTCGTCTTGAGGTCGTTGCTGCCGAGCATCATGATCACGACATCGACCGGCTTGTGGGAATTAAGGCACGGCCTCAGATAGCCCAGACCGTTCTTCCATCCGTCGACAGGGTCGTCATGGATCGTGGTCCGGCCGTTGCACCCCTCCTCAATGACGAAACAGTCATCTCCGAGCAGCATTTGAAGTCTGCCCGGATACCGCACATCGCGCGGATAGCGCATGCCGGTCTCAGGTTCATATCCGAATGTATTCGAGTCTCCGTAGCACAGAATCGTTTTACTCATATCTGGATTATAGCATAAGCTCACAGGAGCCGAATATAATTTATTAATTGTGAAATGGCATTAAAAATAAACCAATTGAGTGTTTTACTGCATGCAGTGGCAGTGAAATCACAAAAAGCAGGCTGATTACTGCATCCCGAAGAAGAATAATGCAGTAAAACACATACAATTCGCATATTTACTGCCACTTGATGCAGTAAACTGCGAGAAAATCGCAGGGTCAATGCAATCGTGAATGGTCAGCGGCCGCAATCGGCAGCAACACGCCCGCACGCACGGCATGCGGCCGTTAACTGCCCCATCATCGAACGCTCCGCGTTCTCTTCGCCTGAATATACAAACAAAAACAGACGCTCACAGGGAGCGTCTGTTTTTTCTGAGCCATCGGCGACTCGAACGCCGGACAACTTGATTAAAAGTCAAGTGCTCTACCACCTGAGCTAATGGCCCTTGAACTGGGCTAGCTGGATTCGAACCAGCGAATGCAGGAGTCAAAGTCCTGTGCCTTACCGCTTGGCGATAGCCCAATATCTTTGATGCTTCGCGATTCGTTATCGTAGCCGCAGTCTTTGACGATTCAGTATCGTCAAGGGTGGGTGATGGGACTCGAACCCACGACATCCAGATCCACAATCTGTCGCGCTAACCAACTGCACCACACCCACCATATAAATTTTTCGCTTACCGCAGAAAAACTGATGTCTGCCGGTAAGCAAGCGTGCTTGGAGGGATTCGAACCCCCGACCCACGGCTTAGAAGGCCGTTGCTCTATCCTGCTGAGCTACAAGCACTCACGAGGGCACGAGGCATCCTCATTACATCCCTCAAAGGGAAAGCGGGTGATGGGAATCGAACCCACGTATCTAGCTTGGAAGGCTAGTGTTCTACCATTGAACTACACCCGCAAGTTAAGCGGCACAAATCGGGGTGACAGGATTCGAACCTGCGACCTCCTGGTCCCAAACCAGGCACTCTAGCCAAACTGAGCTACACCCCGAAGCCAGGTTGCCATGGTTGCCTTGACGAAAACTCGCACCGATTATTATAGGATAGAGGATAGAGGATTGTCAAGGACCAGAGGCCATATATTTGCCTATTTATCGGTAATCGTCTTGATTTCGCAGGTGACCTGCTCAAACGGCTCGACATGGAGCATGGCGTAACTCGGACCATAGTTATAGCCGCGCGGACGCGAGAGACTGCCCGGGTTGATGACGAGGATGTCATCGATCATTTCACAGCAGGCGACATGTGTATGGCCGTACAGCGCGACATCGGCGCCCAGGCGGGCGGCTTCTTCAGCGAGGGTCGATCTGTCATAGCTGACAAAATAGCGGTGCCCGTGCGTCAGGAAAAAATGGTGGCCCGACTCTGTGAAGTTGAGTTCGGACGGCAGTTTCGACCATCCGTCGCAGTTGCCGCGGACAAAGACGACAGGACAGTCGGTCATCGCGATGATCGCGTCTTCATTGCCGCCGAAGTCGCCGAGATGAAAGACCATGTCAAAATGACCGCGCTCACGTTCGAGCGCGATCCTTAAGTTTGTATTGATCCCGTGTGTGTCGCTGACGACTAGAATGTCTTTTCCCACGGATATTCCTCCAGTATTTCTTTGATCTGCTGCAATGCCTTGAACCGATGGCTGATCTTGTTCTTCTCATAGGACGGCATTTCCGCAAGTGTACAGGCATCCTCGGGAATGAAGAAGATCGGATCGTAGCCGAATCCTCCGGTTCCCCTGAGTTTATAGGCAATCTTGCCGTCGAGTCTGCCCTCGACCGTGGTGTGGGTGCCGTCCGGATACAGAAGCGCCATCACACAGATGAAATGCGCGGTCCGCAGTTCTGACGGAACGCCCTCAAGCATTTCGACGATCTTCTTGTTCTTCGAGTAGAACGGTGTGTCTTCTCCGAGAAAACGTGCCGAGTGAACGCCCGGCTTTCCGTCGAGATAGTCGATCTCAAGCCCTGAGTCGTCGGCGAGGACCGGATAGCCTTCGCTGAAACCGAAGACGGTCTCGGCCTTGATAAGGGCGTTCTCCTCAAATGTTGAACCTTCTTCCGGAATATCATCGATAAAGCCGATGTCATCCAGCGTCAGGATATTCCAATCCGGCAGCATCGCGCGGACTTCTCCGGCTTTTCCCTGATTTGAAGTTGCGAAAATCAAAGTTTTATCCATTGTCTAACTCTCTCGTTTGCGCCTCGGCGGTTTGGGGCCGGGGAATTGCAGATAATCGGCACGGATCATGCCGTTGTATACTTTTCGCTTCCGGTCGGCTTTGTGCCCGAAACAGCGCTCGGCATCCTTGAATGCGGTGATCATATAGACCGACCAGTCGTCCAGTCCGGCGCATGCTTTTCCGAACTTGCTGTAAATGTCGCGCAGGTCTTCGGGATTCAGCCTTTCCCCGTACGGCGGATTGGTGATCACGAATCCGTATTTCTTCGCGTGCCGCAGATCTCCGACATCGCGCTTTTGAAAATGGATCATATCCGCGACACCGGCCGCCTCGGCATTTGACCGCGCGATCGCGAGCACTTTGTCATCGACATCGTAGCCCTGAATGTCAGTTTTTTCAGGATGCCTGATGCGGGCCTCTGCCTCTGCGAAGGCCTCTTTCCAGGCTGCTGCCGGGATCAGGTTCTTCCATGCCTGCGCGGTAAATGTCCTGTGCATGCCCGGCGCGATATCAGCTGCGATCATCGCGGCTTCGATCGGGATCGTGCCGCTTCCGCAGAACGGATCGACGAGGATCCTGTCCGCATGGTAGGGCGTCAGCAGGATCAGGGCCGCCGCGAGCGTCTCGGAGATCGGCGCGTCGCCGGCTGTCGTCCTGTAACCGCGCTTGTGGAGCGGATCGCCGCTCGTGTCAAGATAGACGCGCGCATGGTTCTTCTTGATCAGGATCCGGACCGGATACGGGGCGCCTGTCTCGGGGAATTGTGAGATTCCGTAGACATCCTGCAGGCGCGCGACCATCGCTTTTTTCATAATGCTCTGGATCGACGGCGCCGCGTGCAGAGCACTCGTGACAGTCGAGGCTTTTTTGATCCAGAAACGGCCGTCTTTCGGGATGTAGCGCTCCCACGGGATCCTCTTCGTCTGCTCGAACAGTTCATCGAACGTCCTCGCATCGAACTCAGTGACATCGATCAGGATCCGGTCGGCTGTGCGCAACAGGATATTGGCACGGCAGACATCCTTCTCATTACCGGAAAAACTGACGCGTCCGTCATTGACCTCAGTGATCTCAAATCCGAGATCTTTCAGTTCTCTTTTCAGTACAGCTTCCAGACCGAAATGGCAGGGGGCTGTCAGTTGTATATTCATAAAAAATACTCCGCAACTTCATCGTACTCTAAAATTAGTGTCAATACAAGAAAAAACTGTCATTTTCATCTATATATGGTATAATAAATATTCATTAATTATTCCAAAGAAGAGGAGGAAAGCTCATGCAGGATAAGCATGAAGAAATGATCAACGTTCAGGAAATATTCGGAGAAGATGTTTTTGACGAATCAGTAATGCGTGAACGCCTGCCGAAGATGACCTATGAATCGCTGAAACAGGCGATCGACCAAGGCAAAGAGCTCGACCTGGAAACGGCTGATGTCATCGCTCAGCAGATGAAAGAGTGGGCACTCGAGAAAGGTGCGACACACTATACACACTGGTTCCAGCCGCTGACCGGATACACGGCTGAGAAGCACGAGGCATTTATTTCAAAACCAAATCCGTCGGGCAAAGTCCTGATGACATTCTCGGGCAAGAATCTGATCAAGGGGGAGCCCGATGCGTC
>CACYEU010000135.1 GCA_902773445.1 uncultured Lachnospiraceae bacterium
CCATGACAACGAACAGGATCGCACAGATAATAAACAGGACCAGCTCATTCGGATGTTTTTCACGTAATGTTTTCATCTCTTATCTCCCTCCTGTTTATTCTTCCACGTCGACCTTGATCGCTCTGTCGGCCTCTCGGTTATGCGTGATCGCGTCAATCGCGATCGTGACAACAATGATCGCACCCATGATCGCCTGCTGCCAGTAACCGGAAACGTGCATCAGGATCAGACCGTTTTTCAGAACAGCCATCAGCACGATACCGATCCAGGTACCGAGGATCGTTCCGACACCGCCGGCAAGACTGGCGCCGCCCAGAACGACGATGGCGATGACCGTCATCTCATATCCGGCAAAGCCGTTCGGGTCGACCGAGTTCACGATACTGACGGAAGCGATCGAAGCAGTACCTGCAAGGATCCCACAGTAAACATAGGTAAAGATCAGGATCTTGTCGACGTTGTATCCGACACGCTGTGCCGACTGCTTGTTGCCGCCGACGGCGTAGATACCGCGTCCGATCAGCATGTTTTTCAGAATGAACCAGGTGATGATACCGACGATGATCAGCAGAATGACCTGGGTATATAATCCGGTCTCGCCCCTGTCTGTCATGACACGGATCAGTTTCCAGTCGCCGAACGCTTTATACTTTTCTGAAAGATCCGACATCCATTTTCCCTTGGTGGCAAACAGGACGGACGCCAGCGTGATCGTCTGTGTGCCGAGCGTTGCAACGATCGGCGGGATTTTCAGTTTCGTGATCAGCAAGCCGTTGACCAGGCCTACCGCCGCACCGGCACCGATACAGATCAGGAAGATCAGCACGATGCTGTGATTGGCCGCATGTTGCAGATACACGCCCTGCAGAACTGCCGTGAGGCAGATCGTGGACGAGACGGACAGATCTATGCCGCCCGTGATCAGGATCGGCAGCATGCCGAAGGCCATGATCCCGTACATGGCATTGCTGCGCAGGAAGTCAAAGATATTGTTCGGGCGCAGGAAAGCCGGATTGACGATCGTAACGACGATCGCAAGGGCGATAACGATCAGCAGGACAACAAATTCTTTCTTTTTTGTAAGCGCTTTCAACATGGTCCCACCTCCTTACGCGACCGAAAGATTCATGATCATTTCCTGCGTCAGGTCCTTGTTTTCCAGGAAACCGGAAACACGTCCTCTGCGCATGACCATGATCCTGTCACTGACTGTCAGGATCTCGGGAAGTTCGGAAGAAATGACGATTACCGCCATGCCCTCCTTGGCGAGATTGCGAAGGATCTTATGGATCTCGTCCTTTGCTCCGATATCGACACCGTTTGTCGGCTCATCGACGATCAGCACCTTTGCCTCCGTGGAGATCCATTTGGCCAGAACGACTTTCTGCTGGTTGCCGCCCGACAGAGACATGGCTGTCAGATCCGGATTATTCGGACGGACATCGAGCATATCGATCCATTTGTTCGTCGCATCTTCCATTTCCTTATTGTTAAGAATGCCCAGCTTGTTGGTATATTTGTCCAGCTGCGGGAGCAGGATGTTCTCGCGGATCGTCTTCGGCAGGACCAGTCCCTGCGTCTGACGGCTTTCCGGAACATAGGCAATACCGAGCTTCAGCGCATCTGCCGGGCTCTTGATATGTACCTGTTTTCCGTCGATATACACCTCGCCGGAGTCAATGGAAGTCAGACCGAAGATCGCCTGCGCGGTCTCGCTTCGTCCGGCGCCGACCAGACCGGTCACGCCGAGCACTTCACCCTGCCTGACCTCGAAATTGATATCTTTGAAATTGCCCTTTTTGGAAAGTCCCTTTACGGTAAGGACTGCCGGTCCCTTCTCTTCGAGGTTCGCATAGCTCTTGCCCTCGATCTTGCGGCCGACCATCATGGAGACCAGATCCGATTCCGACACCTCTTTGGCATTGACGGTATCGACGTACTGACCGTCACGGAACACCGTAAAGCGATCCGCCACGTGAAACAGTTCTTCCATCTTGTGGCCGACGAACATGATCGCGATATTCTGTGCTTTCAGATCATCGATGATCTCATAGAGACGTTCCACTTCCTTTTTGGAAAGTGCGGAAGTCGGCTCGTCCATGATGATCATCTTGGCTTCCTGCGCCACGGCTGTGGCAATGGCGACCATCTGCTGTTTCGCAACAGAAAGATTTCCGACGATTGTGCGCGGATTGATGTCAGATTTCAGAAACTCCAGAGCCTTGACGGCCTTGGCATTCACTTCCTGCCAGTGAAGAACTTTCTGATTCTTTTCAATGATCTCGTTGATACCGATGTTCTCAGCGACAGTCAGGTTTGTGAAAAGACTGAAGTCCTGATAAATGACCGAGATGCCTTTTTTAATCGCATCCATCGGGTCATGCAGCACAGTCTCCTGTCCGCCGATCACGATCTTGGCCCCGTCATCCGGCGGCTGTACGCCGGACAGGATCTTGATCAGGGTCGACTTGCCTGCGCCGTTTTCCCCTACGAGCGCATGGACC